>JALZUS010000026.1 GCA_023299885.1 Bdellovibrionales bacterium
TATATTTAAATAAGGCCTTTTTTTGTTTTAAACTTATTGGCCACTAGTCACTCTAGTCAGTTTACTGACTGTAAACCAGCCTGACTAGAGCTAAAACTGTCCCCTACATATGCTCTATAACTGCATTGGCAAATTCAGAACACTTAAGCTCAGTTACTGTCTCATTGCTTTCTTGGCGCATTAACCTTGCAAAGTCATAAGTTACTGTTCTTTTCTTAATAGCTGCATTTAAACCTTTAACAATTAAATCTGCCGCTTCATTCCAACCTAAATGCCTTAACATCATTTCGCCAGACAATGTGATTGAACCTGGGTTCACTTTATCAAGCCCTGTGTATTTAGGGGCCGTTCCATGAGTGGCTTCAAAAACAGCATGGCCAGTAGCAGTACTAACATTCCCACCCGGAGCTATACCAATACCACCCACTTGTGCAGCAAGCGCATCTGATAAGTAATCTCCGTTTAAGTTTAATGTGGCAATCACATCAAACTCTTTAGGTCGAGTTAATACCTGCTGTAATGCAATATCAGCAATAGCATCTTTAATTAAAATCTTACCACTAGCCAAAGCAGCCTCTTGCTCTTTATTAGCAGCTTCTTTGCCTTCTTTAGCTTTTGTGCGCTCCCACTGGCCCCATGTATATGTTTGGTCTGCAAATTCAGTTTCAGCTAACTCGTAACCCCAGTTTCTAAATGCACCCTCAGTAAATTTCATGATGTTACCTTTATGAACTAAAGTAACTGATTTCTTTTTGTGCTCGATAGCATATTCAATAGCGCTCTTAACAAGCCTTTGTGTCCCCTGTTTAGAAACTGGCTTAACACCAATACCGCAGCTTTCTGGGAAACGAATTTTTGCATAACGCTCTGGAAAGTTTTCTTTTAAAAAGGCTAAAACCTTTTTAAGCTCATCTGTGCCTTTTTCAAACTCGATACCTGCATAGATATCTTCTGTGTTTTCTCTAAAAATCACCATGTCTACTTTTTCTGGAGACTTAACTGGCGAAGGCACTCCTTCAAAATATTTTACTGGGCGCATACATACGTATAAATCTAACTTTTGACGGATAGCCACGTTTAAAGAGCTCATACCTTTACCAATAGGTGTCGTTAACGGACCCTTAATAGAAACTAAAAAATGCCTAAAAGCGTTTAAAGTATCTTCTGGCAGCCACTCTCCACATTTGTCATGTGCTTTTTGTCCTGCAAAAACTTCCATCCACTCAATTTTTTTAGAGCCCTTATAAGCCTTCTCAACAGCTGTATCTAAAATCTTTTGGGCTGCTGGCCATATATCAACACCAATACCATCACCTTCAACATAAGGGATTATTGGGTCATTAGGGACTATTAGCTTACCCTCTTTAAGTTCGATTCGTGTTCCGCTAGATGGTACTGTACATGTAGAAAAATTAGGCGTTGTGCTCATTGTGTTTATCCTTTCAACAAAGGACTCAATGTATATTGTTTTAAGTGGCTTTTCAATTTAAACTAGTCATGTTTCGCGGGTATAGCTCAGTTGGTTAGAGCGCCAGGTCGACATCCTGGAGGTCCACCGTTCGAGTCGGTGTACCCGCACCACTAGTCAAGCTGTTCGAACTTTTTTCTAGATAAAATGTTTTAAAGTCTTTTTTATGTCTTCCACTTCCAGAACTCCCATTAACTAGCCCGCTTTCTGTCAGCTGATAATGAATAGTCACATCATCACGCCCGACCTCAATCTTATAAACCAACCACTGGATAATTTTAGCTCTTGTCTCTGGGCATCCTTCAGCCCAAAACTTTTTTAAGCTTTTTAGCAGCTCTTTATACTGACTCAGCTCAATGGGCTTTTTCTGCATCATCAAGCCTGTTTCCTTTAGTGCTTTTATCTGCTTTTCATAAAGGCTTTTATTCTCAGTGAGCTTTTCCATTTGCTTAAAAATTGGAGCCGCAGAAACTGACTTAGGGATTTGAGAAAGCCTTTCCGCTAAAGCTTCTAATTGGGATTTTACTCCATAAATTTTTGACTTTATATCTTTTGCTTCTTTATTAGAGTCGTTTTCTTTATGTCTTTATGTCTTTTTGTTATTTGCCCTATTAAGTCTTTTGCTAATTTTTCATCTAAAAACAATTTTTCTATCTGCTTATTAACAACAGCTTCAAGTTTTTTAGCTGGCACTCTGTCATAGTTATCACAAGAAAACATTTTTACAACGGCTTTAGCTTTAATTACAGCTAAAGTTCTCTCTGAATCAAGTTTATTAATTCACTAGCCGCTTCATATAATTCGCAACCCTAGTGCCTTCTGCTATGTTTTTTTGATCTTTGTAGCAAATTAAAGATTTATTATAAGAAGACGACACCTTAAAAACATTCTTACAGTTTTTCTTATCTTTAAAAATGCTAGCTTTGTATGAAAGCTTTTTTATTTTATTTTTAAGATACTTATAGTCTACCTTACTGATTGATTTTCTAACTGACTTTCTAGTGTTTCTATCTTTTAGCTCTAAGTAATAAGTGCCATCTGAGTCTGATAAATTATATGAGTGCGATATTTTTTTATCTTTATATGACAAATTTATTTTATTCTTTGCACAGGCATAGTTAGAGGCAAATAAGAAAATTATAATAAGAGTAATATTTTTAAAAAAACTAAGCATTACTGCACACTCCTAGCTGGATCAGATGGAATTAATAATTTCTTTGTTTTGTTTGGAGCAATCTCATCAAGACTTATATTTAAGCCACAAGATTTATACTTATATTTAGGAGGCGGCACCAAACTATCACATTTTAATATTTTTCTAATATTAGAACTTGCACCAACAATGCCAGCAACTCTTAGCACGCTATCAGCATGAGTATCATTTCCATGAAACTCATCGTCGCCAGAGCAAAAGTAGGCAACAGATTTTTTGAGCTCAGAAATTCTTTCTGACTCTGGAAGAGTGGTTAGATGTGCTGCTATTACTTCAGACGAAATATAGTCGGCTATAGTTTCATCTTTTTGATGCCTCCTCATACCAATAGATTCACTGCTTGAATAACACGACAACAAGCTAGACAGCTCATCAGTCAGGTTATAACCGTTCAAATTACTAACATACGGACCAATAAAGTGACCAAACTCATGAGCAGCTATTTCCATTAAAGCAATATCATTACCTTCAGTCCCTCTAACTAAAGTCGGAGTAAAGCCTATATGTTCACGCGTAGCTTTATTACCATGCACCTCAAAAGGCTTGTAGAAGGCATTTGGACCCGATGTAAAGTAATAAAGTTCTGCCTCACTGACCACATGGTTAATGCCTGATGAATCACCGTAAGCATAACTATACGGGTGAATAAAGTCAGTCTTAAGAACCTTTAAGCCAGTGTCTGCGTCTACCTTGTACTCACTACCGCTTGGCTTCTCTATCCATTGAAAATCAACACTAGATATTTGAGCTGTAAGCTTATCTAGCTTAAGTGGGTCTTTAGTCAACTTAGGAACAATCTTTAATAATGTCTCTCTAGATTTTTCAAAAGCATCTCTCGTCCTCTTTTTTTGACTATCATTTTGAAAGGCGTTTATAAGTGAATCTATAGTAGGCTTGGATCTATTAACTTTAAGCGCGTATTCTTCATAAATTTCAGATGACTTTGATCTAAGAATATCCTCGACATTACTACATTGGTTTTGCGGACCTAAAGCTGAGTTTTTAAATTGTTGTATTAGCCTAAGCTCTTTTTGAAAGTCTTTTGGTGTGCCCTCAAGGCTATAAATCTCTGAAGATACTGAGTCCCAATGCTTACTAATAAAGCTTGTAGCCATTTCTTCATAATTCTGTTTTGAGTCCGGCAACTGCCTAAAAGTATCCAGGAATTCTGCCCTAAAGCTCTGAAAATTCTTACATAACACTTTGTTTTTCTTATTAGCTTTTTCTTCTTCAGGCTCACTTTCACAACTAGCTCTAGCTAATTCATAAAATTCAGACAAGTCATATTTAGCAATTTCCCTTTGACGCTTATTGAAAACTACTAACTCTTTAACACGACCATCTGCATGAAATTTTTTAATTTTTTGCTTAATCGCAGTTATGTCCCCCATAACGAACTCAAGATCTCGACTCTTATCAATTTCATCTACTTCCTTTAAAATAGCTTCTAAATCATCAACAACTTTAGAGGCAGCCCTACAGGCCTTACTGTCGCTAAAGTCACGTGGGTCAATACTCGAAAGACTTCCTTCAGAACCAAGCGAATGTATCTCTTTAAACTCTTCCATATCTTCTATCTCAAGGCCAATGCCTTCTTTTTTTAGAGCTTTTATATAACCATCAGCAAAGTCTTTGTGACCCATAAGCTCTGCAGTTTGGTTTCTTATTTTATCAACCTCTGAACCTGACTTAAGCGCTTCTTTATCTCTTTTTCCATCATGTATTTTTTGGCCTGATTTATCTAAACAGGCAGCCTTATAAAAGTCTTCGCACAGTGGGCGATTATCAGCAGAAAAACTACTTATAGAAAAAAAAGCTATACATGCAACTAACAAAATACTTAAAAAACTCATATATACCTATCGGAAACTTACTAGCTTAAGCTTAATATTAACATCTAACCCCAAAGCAGGCCTTTTATCTGGCGCGCCCAAGACTTATCAGAGCCAATTAAAGCTCTCGAATACCCTCCATAGCTACTCAAACCCTTTTTATTAGCACTAGCAGCACCACTCGCCATATTTTTCACAGAATATCCATTCTGAAGTACTGCTATCATCGAAAGCATCACCATTCCTTTAAAAATATCTCCAATTATACCCATCACTAAAGTTCCTGACTCTCTATGCCTACAAACCTTTTTGCAGATATAGATTTATTAATTACCAAACGGTCTTGAGGCTGCAAATTAAGCTCCCCAAGACCACCAGATTTTAATAAACACAGATGTCTTTTAATTGTGTACTTAGGCTTACCGAAATAAACTGAAAGCCTTTCTATTGACCACTTATCTATCCAACGTCGTTTTGCCAGCTCTATCAGATTGATTTTAGGCGCTCTCCACTCTACCCTATGCTTAGTGTTTATCTTTTTCTCTAGTTCGAGTAGATTAGAACGACGGGCACCAATCCTTTACTTACTCCATGAGTCATTAGTCACAGTCTGCCTATAAAAAGGCTACCCTTTTAGTATGACAAATTTAAAAAAATTACCTTTATTTATTTTGGCTTGCTGCCTTATTGGAATACTTGCCTACACCAACCAACGCCCAAAAGCTTTTGTTAGTAATTATGAAAAACTTCATCATATAAAACAGCTCGATCGTTTTTCTTTTGGCTCTTGCAATAAAGAGTATTTAGAAAATAATTTATGGGGCAGTATTTTAGCCGACAAACCACAACTTTTTATTTGGGGTGGAGACAATATCTATGGAGACCGAGGCGATAATGCAGGCGACTTAAAGGGCAAGTATGAAACCCAAAATGCACACCCAGGCTACCAAGCTTTAAAGGCTACTACCCCTATCATGGGTATTTGGGATGACCATGACTATGGCATTAATGATGCTGGCGCTGAAAACCCTGATAAAGAAAAAAATAAGCACCTACTTTTAGACTTTTTAGACATCCCGCTAAATGCAGCCGTAAGATACAGGGATGGCATCTATCAATCTTACACTCTAGGCACTAATGACAGAAAAGTTAAATTTATTTTGCTAGACAATAGGTACAACTTAACAGAAGACAATGTGCTTGGCGATAATCAGTGGGCATGGCTAGATGAAGAGCTACAAAACTCTACAGCCGCTATTCATTTTATTGTAGGTGGCATATCTATTATTGGGCCTAAAATCCCTAACTCACAACAGTGGGCTAATTATTCATCTGAGCAAGATCGCTTAGTTTCACTTTTAAAAACCCACAATACTTCAGGGGTTGTCTTTTTAACTGGAGATAAGCATTTTTCTGGAGTCTCTGAAAAGTTTGGATTTGTAGAGGTTATGAGTAGCGGAATGACTCATACTAAAAAAGGTGGCGGCCTACTTAGAACCTACCTAAAAACTAAATACAAAAGGACTTTCTTTAAGAAAAATTATGCCTCTGTAAATATCAATTGGGACAACACCCCCCTAACTATTGATTTTAAATACCAAGGAGAGAAAAAATCTAAAGCCTTTTCTCTACTTCTATCTAACAATCAGTTTACTCTTGAGAAAAAATAAAATACTTTTGATATAGTAATTTTATTAAAAAGAAAGAAAAACCATGAATATAGATTTTAACTGCCCTCATTGCCTAGAAAATAATATTTTTGAATTCTACCCAGAAGATGGTCTTCACCAAGATACAATTTTAGACTGTGAGGTTTGCTGCAGACCTATTGAACTTAAAGTGGATTTTACATATAGAGACAACCCTACTGTTATACCAAAAGCGTCTCAGTAATTATTGCCCTTTACAGACTAAAAGTTTTTTCTGAAATAAACCTGTACCATAAATTATTGATTTCTCTTTAATAACAGAACCTAAAGCACTTATTTTATAGCCATCACTACTCTTTAGCTTTTTAACATCACCAGACGCTGTATCTATACTAAATACTCCCCAGGGGCTAAGACTTACCCGACCTTCAATATATCTTTTTAACGAAAATACATTAGGATGTGTAGCTACTAGTAAGTTGCCTTGCTGCAAAGACAAATAATAAGGATGCTCTGACAATAAATACGTCTGTTTCCTAAAAAAACCCTTTTCACTAAACTCATAGGCCTTTACTCTTTTACCCATAAAGCCCGCCACGTAAGCTATTTTTTTATTGGCATCTATAGCAATACCTAATGGCGACTGGATGTTTGGTGATAGTTTTGTAAAGGTGTCGCCATTAAACTTTGTTAAGTAACCAGAACGTAATCTAAAAAAACTGGATAAGCTTTTAAGTTTCTGCACTAAGAACCTTGAGTCATGAGTTACAATAAATTTATCTTTTGCATAGGGAGCTACGTCTCTCGCATTTTTGTACTTACCAAGCTTAAAGTAATCTATCCATGGTTTTTCAGCATTTAAAAACCAACTGAGGCGTATTACCTCTTCACCGTCAGGGTGATGGTTTACTACAAATAAATAAGCCTCGTTATTAGCCTCATAAAGTCCTAAGCCCTGAGGTAAAAAAGCATAGCCTTCGGGCTGATAAAGCTGAGTCACTTCACCACTATCTTTAATTAAATAAAGCCCTGGGCTTTTATTGACCCTATAGTGTGACGTCTGACTGCTAGAAACAATGAGCCCACCTAATTTTTTAGAATACACTATGTCTTCAGGCTGAGAGATATCAGTATTAATAGTGCAATTATCAGTACCCATGTTATGGGCTTCTGTAAACTCGCCCCCAATCCACGCATTGAAGGTTCCTAAAAAAGGTAAGCAAATAAGAATTAAAACAATCAGGTATTTATATTTCAATGGACTGCCTTATCTGCTCGACTCTTTTACGGTTAACACCTAAGTCAGAATACCCAGTTCTTGACTGAGACGATACTTCAATTTTATCGCCACTAATTTCAAACTTAATATCATCTTTAAATTTTAAAAGCTTACTTGTAAATACAATATGTAAAAAGCTATCTGTTTCAGAAACTAATTTTGCACCAGGAAGGTTTAAAACTATTTTTTTAAGGTTTTCTATTTTTATCAATGGTAATGGCTTTATATAAAACTCATCACGGTTATCATTACTGCTTACACAATTAGGTTTAGAACTACACTTATCAATCATGGCCTTATACTACTTAATGACTTATTTTTTGTAAACCATACTAAGCCTTGGTGAGGTTTTTCTCATATTTGCAGACATCTATCACCAAGCCTTGCCGTCTAGATTTGGCAGCTATCGCAAAAATAAGTAGCTCGACCTGATTGCACAATCTTAAGGACCTCAGCAGTACAAGAAGCACATTTTTTACCCTGCCTATCATAGACCTTTAACCTTGTTTTATAATTACCTTTTGTCTTATCATGCACGTAAAAATCTCTAATTGTTGTGCCACCAAGCTTAATGGCATCTTCTAATATCTTTTTAGTCCATTTGTATATTAACTTAATTTCTTCATTACTTAGGTCATTACATAATCTTTCTGGATGAACCTTAGCTTTGTATAAAATTTCTGAGGCATAGATATTACCAACACCGGCTATATACTTCTGGTTTAATAAAAAAGCTTTTACAGGAGTTTTTTTACTCTCTATTAATACTTTGAAATCTTTAAGATTATAATTTGATTTTGTAGGATCCATTCCTGATATCTTTTTAATAATATAATTATCTATTTTTTCTTTTTGTATATAATCCACATAACCAAACCGGCGCGGATCTTTGTAAACAAGCTCATGGTTGTTAGTGAAGTAAATAATTATATGCTCATGCTTTTCTGGCTTCTGTTGCTTTCTATAAGTCCACTGGCCTGTCATACCCAAATGCGAAACTATGGCATGCTTTCCTATATGCATAAACATAGCTTTTCCGTAACGATCACAAACATTAAGTTTTTGATCTTTTATTTTTTTGAGAGCAGGAGGTATTTTAAAACGAAGGTCTTTGCGAAAAGTTTTTACAGACTTTATTTTTTTACCTTTAGCGGCATCATTAATATAAGAAGCAACAGCTTGGACTTCGGGTAATTCGGGCATGACACTTAAGTTACTGTAATTATTAAGTTTTTTCAAGTCGCGTGGCGCGGTTAAACCCGGTTTCGCTCGGGATGACTCGGGGAGCACTACTTTAAGCTAGCGTTTTTGCTTTGCAAATTTGAAATCTATGCCCGACTTACCTTGAGTTGGGATACTCGTAAATTACGACAGCACCTACCTCTAGCCATAAACTTATTTCATCACTATTTAACACAATTACATGTTTCAAAGCTTTTGAAACACTTGTTTCAAAAATATATTGAGCTTAATTAATTACTATTGTCTTATCCACCCATGAGCAACAAAGCACCATTTTATTTACATAAGCTAAGAAGTAATTTCGAGCATAAGCTTAGTAGAAATTCGCAATACTCTATGCGCTCATACGCTAAATATCTTAATTTAAATGCCCCCGTTTTATCTGAAATATTAAAAGGCAACAGAGCTATTCCAAAAAGTAAATTAGAAGCTATATCAACTAAACTAAACCTCTCCCCTAAAGAAATTGCTTTATTCACCCAAAGCAATAAGAACTGGAAAACTGTTTTTAATGAAGATATTCATAGCTTAGATTTTACACTTAATGAAGAGGTTCATTTTAACATTATGGCCGAATGGGAGCACTACGCCATACTTAGCCTCACTGAAACAAAAGGTTTTAAGTCTGATATCCCCTGGATAGCTAAAAAGCTTAGCATCTCCGAGTATCGCACCAAAGTCTGCATCGACAACCTACTTCATGCCAACTTATTAGAGCTTAAAAATAACATATATACATGTACAACCTCTGGAGTAAAAACCACTACAGATATTTCTTCTGAAGCTCTTAAAAAAGGACGTAAGCAAGACCTTATCATTGCAGAAAAAGCCATCGACGAAATAGATGTTAGCCTTAGAGACATGAGCACTATTGTGTTCACTTTAAATAAAAAACTTATCCCAGAAATTAAAGACGATATTAAAAAGTTTAGACGTAAACTTGCAAAAAAGTCTGAATCTATTCCTGGCGAAGAAGTTTACAAGCTGTCCGTGCAGCTTTTTCCATTAACAAAAATTAATAATCAAGGAGATAAATAATGAGAACAATTAGCCTTATAGCCGTAGCTACTTTAATGTTTACTACAACAGCGTACTCAGGCACAGATTCTGACCAGCACATCCTCTTAGCCAATGAAGGAGGAAATGGAGGAAACACTATTGTAAGAAGAGTTTCCCCTCATCAAATTGAGTCAAATATACGATACAATTACTATATGATACTTCCATGGCTTTATAAAAATGAGAGAAAAATTCAAGAGCTTTTCAAGAACACTGATATTGATTACAAAAAAGATATACCTCTACGACTGAAGAATGCCACTGTTGATTTTAAAAGCGATACTCACTGCCTTACTAAGAAAAGGGTCGCTAGAGCCGCATACGTTTATGTCCCTTCTGACGCTTCTTTTTATGGAGATGACCACCCAAACAACCCTAGCGGAAAAAGCATATGCTTAAGCACTTACAGGCTCTCTAAAAAACTTAATCAAGACAACTATGTCGCACAATCTTTAGGGCTATTTTTGCATGAGTTTTTACACAACTATAGCCATGACGAAGAGCTCATTACAAAGTATCAAAGAAGCTTTCTTAATGACTATAACAAACTTTATGCTGACCGGTTCCAACAAAGTATCGATGTCTATGGAGCTATTGACAACAGAAAGCTTGGGTTAACAACAGGCTATGAAATAGAGCAAAAGCTAGAAGATTCTTTTTATACAGTTAGTTCTTATAAGAGCTTCAGTTCTTTAAACAGCGAATTGATAAAGTTTATGTACGAATTACGACAATTAGAGTCTGCTTACGGCAAGCTTGCATATTCTTGGCCATCCGACGTTATACATTTTCAACTCGAAGCCGAAACTAGGCTTGCTATATTAAGAACCTATATATGTTCTGATGACTTTTATGCGCAAGACATTAAACTAAGCCAATATTGTGCCCAAGAGTACGCAAAAGGCTTTAATGGTAAAACTATAGTTAGCACTAAAGAATACTATGAGAATATCGGCAATAACCACAGTAATTATGGCAGTGACAACTTGTTTGTAGAAAAAGTTGAAGATTGGCAAAATACTAGATCTGGCCCTCGAGGCAGAGAACTCAAAAAAGTCATCAAAGCCTTTAAAAAAGCCAGGGCAGGAGCCGTGTCTTTGTATGATTTCTATTCTAATCTATACTCTTTAGACTAGATTTAACACAATACTTTCTAAGACGACTTAAGCCATTTAATAGATGGCTTTTTCGCTTCAGAGGCACACTCCCGTAAATACAAGTTAATAAGATTTTGATAGGCCACACCTGTTTCATCAGCCAAGGCTTTAAAGTACTTAATCGTTGCCTCATCAATTTTAATAGTAATTTGCTTTTTAACCCTAGTGTTATAAGCACCACGCTTCCCTTTAGAAAAATCATACTCTTTTCTCATAATTTATGAAGCTACCAAAACTTTAAGCTTAAGTTTATCTTTGCGAAGCTGGTCTTGCAAAACAACTTGCACCCAAACCTCTTGAGGTTGCTTTAGTTTTTTGGCCCAAGTGGCTGCCATTTTTATTGAGGGAATTCTTCGACCTTTTTCAAAATCGCATAATTTTTGCTTAGCCACTTTAAGTTTACTGGCCATCTCTACCTGTGTAAGGCCTTCATCTTCACGCTGCATAAGCAATAAATCAGAAAAAGTCAGATCGCCAAATTCATTAACCATATCTTTTGAAGTGTATTTTTTAGTACTCATGCAATCTATTTGATCTTACTAAAGGCAATTAGTTTTCTAGAGAGAAAGTTATAAAAAAAGCGAAGTTAGTCGCTTTTTTTATAACTAATACTAATTTTCTTCGAGATATTTTTTGCTAAAGAAAACTATTCTTTGAAGCTCACTGACTTCAATTCTTTTTTGCTTCCACTCTGTGCCAGCAAAAGGAATATTGCCGTAAGAACTGTAAGTAGGGTGAAGATATCCCACTTGGTCATATATAGAGTCTAGCCTGACAATTAGTGTCTGCGCCAAATAAGCATCACTTCCTGCAAGCTGATCTACCTTTACACCTTTAAGCTCTTTTTCGGAGAACTCATTAACCTGCATGGCCGTTTCTTTAAAAGTTAGTGCACTCCGTTTATTATATATTAACTTAAGGTTGTATATTTGAGACTCCAGCTCAGACTCAAGCTTATCAACCAACTCATTAAATTTTAATAGTTTTCTGCTGACCTCTGACTCATTATTGTAGGCACCTACATAGGGCGTGCAACGAAAGTAGCTCGATGTATACTGGCAAGAACTGTCAAAAACATTAGTATGGCAACTCTTATCTTTAAGCTTATAAAGGTCTAAAACATTTTCTTTACTTTGAACCTCGTATGATGAATTTTTATCTTTGCCATTTTTCGAGTAAACAAGATTCTTCGAAATGTTTATATATGTATGTTCAATGACAAATCTTGGTGGGCTTGATTTGTGTTGTATTCTTTTTCCAATTACACCAATGTCGCCAGCTTTTCTTTCTTCTTCTGGGTCAATGTTGCGACAGTAGCCACTATCATTAATAAAGTAGTCAATTTCGTTATATCCGCTATACCTATTCGCTGAAATAAAATTATTCATAACCAATGCAAGGTTGTAGCAATTAGGCCCCTCAATTTTAGATTTTTTACCATGGTGATTTATTATATGTTCAGGTAAACAGTTCGTTATGTTTGCGGAACATGAACCATTCCCTTTATTAACCACATCAGGCAAAGCACATACATTCTGATTAGACCAATTATAAAGCTCGGAAAAAGCATCTAGTTCATCCTTAAGAGTACTGCATTTATTGGCAGTTAATATCAGCTGATTGTTGGAGTTTCTTTCGAGCTCTAAGCCATACAGGTTATTAGTTAAAGTTAGCGCTAATAACAGTATAAGGAAAAAATTATTCAAAACATACCCCTTGCTTTGGCAGATAGTTTTCTAGTAAGAACTAGTTACCCTTAGAGAAAATGATCTTAACATCTTCCCAGAACGCTGAATCAGCAAGATTTAATACGCTTTTGGGAATTACAACTGAGCTTAAATTATAATCGTAGAATGCCATCGAACCAATGCTAACTACACCCTCTGAGATCTCTACTGAGGTCAACCTATTCCCCCCAAATGCTGACTTTCCAATACTGACTACATTACCAGGAATTGTAACTGAAGCTAACTTGTTTCTGTTAAATGCAGCCTCTTCAATACGAGTCACGCTATTAGGAATTATCACTGCTGTAAGCCCGTTCGAAAAAAATGCAGCCATCCCAATACTGACTACGCTTTCAGGAATCACAACTGAAGTTAAATTGTTAGAGGCAAATGCCATATCCTCAATACGAGTCACCTTATTAGAAATCACGACTGAAGTTAAATTGTTAAAACCAAATGCAGAGTATCCAATGCTTATCACACTGTCAGGCATGATCACTGAAGTAAGATTATTGCTAGCAAATGCATCCTCACCAATAATTGTTAAACTGTCGGGCATGGTCACTGAAGTGAGATTGTTTCTATAGAAGGCTTTATTCCCGATACTTGTTACACCATTAGGAATTACTACTTCCTTAGAACAAGAGTGGTTATAGTTTGTAATTTCAAGCCTTGTCTCATCCGCATAGTCAAAGCACCCATCAAACACAGTTGTGTGGGTTATTTCAACACCAGGATCAAATGCATCTCGTGAGTTGATACTTATCTCTCTATCTGGGATTACTACTGAGGTGAGTAGATTTTTAGTAAATGCCTGCTCCCCAACACTAATAACACTCTCAGGAATTGTAACTGAAGTCAGTTGGTTATTGGAAAATGCGGAATGAGAAATACTTGTCACACTTTTAGGGATTGTGACTGAAGTCAGTTGGTTATTGGAAAATGCGTAATGAGAAATACTTGTCACGCTTTTGGGGATTGTGACCGAAGTCAGCTCATTATTAGAAAATGCCTGCCCTTTGATATTTGTCACACTATTAGGGATCGTAATAGAAGTGAGCTTATTAAGCATAAATGCCGCCCCATGAATATATATCACGCTGTCAGGAATTATAACGGAAGTAATCTCATTGTCCCAAAACGCCCTCTCTCCAATAGTTATAACCCCTTTAGGGATTACCACATCTTTAGAGCAAGAATTGTCATAATTAGTGATTACACGCTTATTCTCATCTGTATACTCAAAGCACCCATCAAATAGCGAAGCATTTGCTGTCTGTGTGCTAAGTAGCAGTACCGTTGGCAAAAAGCTGATCAGGCATAGTATTTTTAAAAAATTCATATTTACTCCCAAATTAGCTAGTAGCTAAAACCAATATCAAAACAAGACTCTTTATAACACAGGTAGTCGCCAGCAAAAGAGTTAACTTTTTAGGTATGTAAAAAAGTAATGGTTGTACTCTCTTTAGGCATATGTAGACCATTTCTAATTGAATAAGCATGTCACTCTATATGCCCGGCAGGGCTATTGAGTTGCCCAAGACCGCTGGCTACCCGTCAGCCTTCTCGAATACTCACCATAAGAACTCAAACCTTTCTTATGGGCGTCGGCAGCTCTACCCGCCATTTCTTTTACCGAACAGCCTTCTTGCAATAAAGCCACTAGTGACAAGATAACCATTCCTTTAAACATTCCTGATACTAAATCCATCTTTTACTTCCTTTAGTTAAGAGTTAAAAAACACTCTTTGAAAGTTAATACGGACAGATAAAAAAATTAAATTTAGGAACTCATACTTCATAAAATCTCAGGCTCACCAGGCTCACTCAAAACCCAAAAATCGTGAAACAAAATGAAGTAAAATGAAATATCGTGAAGTGTGGAAAGCTTTGAAACGCCTACTGGTATTGATAACTAGCTGATATCCTTACTGTTTTTAGTTTTGCCATCTACCACTCGGGTAATTCGGGCATAGACTTTATAACTCCTTGAAATCACTATAGTTTGTGTGCGCACTCTTTGTGCTAACCGGGCCTAACCGGGTCTGACCGGGCCTAACCGGGTGCAGTTCTGGCACACCATTCTATAAGTGTTTAAGTACCACTTTTAAACTTTTAAAGCGATATCATATTAATAAAACTAAGTGGGCGCGCAGTTTAGCGGCCAAACTTTGAGTAAATAGTTATTTTAAATCATATTGATACTAACTTTGCTCTGTTATGAGAACATATTTTATTTTGCATCAAAAACCCTTTAAACTGTTTCTATGGGCAATAGTAAAGGGTTTTCACTTATAGAATTAATGATTGTAGTCGCTATTATCGGGATCTTATCTGCAGTAGCCGCTCCACAGTTTCAAAAATTTCAAAGAAAAGCAAAGCAGTCAGAAGCAAAAGCTTCCTTGTCCGCCATCTATTCTGCACAAAAAGTTTTTTATTCTGAACATATGACTTACTATGGCAACCTGCTCGCTACAGGCTACCTCCCCGAAGGAGAGCTTCGATATGATGCAGGCTTTAGGGTAGCCGCTAATCATTCCACGACTAAGCCTTCATCATTACCTTCGAGCTCTTTCTATATCAACACACGCTTTAGAATGCTTTCGTTAATATGTCAGGATGATTTTGGCGTTTCCAGCAACCCAGACACTATAAGAGCTGGCGATAATTGTAAAATGAATACTGGGGGTCGTCCTAGTGGCCACCCCACACAACATTTTGTAACTCCCACTACATTTCAAGCTGGAGCTTATTCAAATTTAGGTGGAAACAATATTGATCAATGGCTTATGAATGACAAAAAAGAACTTATTAATCTTCAAAATGGTGTCTTGTAGCAGTTACTGGCCGACATAAACTTCAGGAAAAATACTTTCTAAGAGGACTTAAGCCATTTAATAGATGGCTTTTTCGCTATTCCACAGTAATTTTTAAATTAGGCTTTAACAACTCTATGTACTTCAAAAGTCTATCTACTGTAAATAAATCAATACAGCTTCGGTTACAAAACATATTGTAACTGCAGCAATACTAAAGCTTGTAGAAGACAAGAAACTAACCATATATAGCAAGTAAGCTCTTTAAAAAAGAACTACAACTTTAATATCTCCAAGAAATATTTATCTACTTAACTTATAAGTATTATACAAAATTACCTATTTGACTATATTTAAATAATAGCACTGTACCTCTTATTAGTCATCAAAAAGCATAAGGACATTATAGTCATGCTCTACTGACTATTACTTACAAAAACTTGGATCTTTGACCAACTCTAAGGCCTCTTCAAAAGTATCTACATACTTTGTGTTGTAAGATCTAAAAGATTTCATGGCGTAGGCGTGACCATTAGATACAGAGTAACCGGCCTCACCTTTTTCTTTTAATATCATGCATTTGGGAAAGCTCTTGCAAAAACCTAATTCGTTGACTTGATTAAGATCAGATATAAAACTTTTCCAGTCTGACTTTTCATAACTATTAATAAGAATATTTTCACTGGTTCTTATAATTTGCTTTCCTGTCAGCTCATCATTACCAAACTTACAATCTGAGATAAGTAAATCTTCAGAGCATAAATAGCTATCTTTAAAAAGCTCTACAGCCTCTTCTGCCTCAAGCTTTGTTTCAAATTTTTGAATAAGTATTTCTTCATCAGCAATATCATTACCTATAGTCATAACTGGCTTATCTATTTCAAAGTTAAATCCTTTGCTTTTACCTTGCCTAACGCTACACTCCATAGCAAAAATTGGGACTGTCATAAAAACGGCAACAATTAGTATAAAAAATTTCATAATAATTATATATTCAAACTATATGCCGACTGAAATCAAATGTATTAGCGCCTAAGCACTGCCTGACAAAATATGTTAGCCACTTCTGTAAAACTGCAGTCTATTTTACTAATGCTTAATTTACCTTTAACTATATTAAAACTTTATAACTCTCCGTAATT
>JALZUS010000027.1 GCA_023299885.1 Bdellovibrionales bacterium
GCTTTAGAAGCAAACTTTTTATACTCAGAGTCTCAGTTACAAAACTATACTTTTAAAGGTTTGTTTTCTGACTATGATGTTGAGCAGTGGAGCATTATGTTTGCCGCTAAATATCAAAAAGCTATGGGTAAATTCTCACCATTTGCTGGCGTACTTTTAGGCTATACAAATAGAGACTACAGTGATTCTCGTAACTATAACAACTTTGGTGGCTTTAATAATAACTTTGATGAAAGCACAGCGTCTTTTGACTATGGTTTAACTGTAGGTGCTGATTTTAGAGTATCAAAGTCTTTCTCTGTAGGCGTGGATTATAAATATATAGCAAGTTTTTCTCATGATTTTGATGATCAAGATGATCAGTACAAAAGCTTAAGACAAAATAACTTCCGTCGTTTTAATAACAATAATAAGTTAGAGCCTCTAGAAGATATTAGTTACAGCCTACTTTCGGTAACTGCAAAAGCAACGTTCTAGTTTTTAGTCTAATCTCTCCCTCTAAGCAGGTGTAACTGAAAAGTTATGCCTGTTTTTTTTTGTTTTTTTAGCTACTATAAAAACATGAAAGCTGTAACTTTATATTTAGCTGTAATCTTGTCAGCGATCTTTGTGCCTAAATACTCATGGGCCACAATAAATCAAGTAGAAGCTGAGATTGGTGAAAGCCTTATATCAAGCCGCGATATTTATATTAATTTAGCTGTAGAGCAGATAGTTTTTTTAAACAAAAAAACTATCAAGTTACCAAAACTAAATTCAAAACTTTTTAAAGAAGTAGTTGCTAGCTATATAGTGGAGCAACTTGTGTTTAAAGAAGCTGACCTTACAATAGACAAGGCTACGCTTGAAGGGCCTAGGCGGGCCAACAAAGTGCTTAAGCAGCTTAAGAGAGATAAGCACTGGAAAAACCTTAGGCCTTCTTTAGTAGAGTTGCAGGTAGTTATAAATACAAAGCACACCTCAAAAGAAGTAATTAAAAAAAGAATAGAGTTTGCTAAAGTTCCTATTTCAGACCAAGAGGTTTTGGTTTACTTTGAGCAAAACAAAAAAGACTTTGCTGGCCTTGGTATTAATAAATTTAAAGAAAACATTAGGTCATTACTGTCCCAAAGGGATATAGACAAAAAACTTGCGGACTGGATTTCCTTTTTAAGGACAAAGTACAGCCCAGAAAATATAGCTAGCTCTAGAGAATGATAGAAATCCATCAACACAAGATTATACTGCAGCTCTTTAAAAAAGCTAAAAAAATAAGCCCAGAATTTTTAATTTCTTGGTCGGAGAAATTAGTAAGCGAACTTTTGGTTGAAAAAAGCAGTTATGCTTTTACTGTTAAGAGCGCTAGCGGGCAGTATATATCAGCTTTGTTGTTTACTGGGCATCCTCATAAAAAGGAGAGTTTTAGTTTATCTGAAATACAGCTTATATTCACAGATCCAGATTTTTCAGCCAAGGGGCATGCTAGTGAGTTATTAAACAAGCTTAAAACTTGCTCTCAAGAGGTATGGCTTGATGTTCATCCAAAAAATAAAAAAGCGATTAGCCTATATTTAAGCATGGGCTTTAAAGAGGTAGGTCGCCGTAAAAACTACTATTTTGACGGTTCAGAGGCTATTTTAATGTCATATCAAAAATAAAGGGCCTAGAGAGGCCTAATCTATTTGCATACAGGGCGAATATTTGTTAAAAAGTTAAAGAACTAAGAGGGCTAATAGCCCTCTTTTTTTATGCCCAACTTGTTGGTTCTATTAGTTGAGATCCAAATAAGTTAACAAAGAAGGAAAAAAGTTGCTCAATAGTCAAGCATTGCAAAAGATTGAAGTACTGGCTCAGCAGGTCGCAAAACAAGAAGGATGTCGTTTATATGATGTCGAGTTTGTTGGTGCCGCTAAAAACAGAACTTTAAGGGTTTATATTGATAACCCTGGTAGTGGTATGGATGTTGACCAATGCGCTTTGTTTTCACATGGACTAAGTCTTTTGTTAGATGTTGAAGATGTCGTGCCTGGTGATGAATATAGCTTAGAAATTTCTAGCCCGGGTTTAGAACGCCGCCTTACAAAGGATTGGCATTTTGAAGAAGTTGTTGGGAAAAAAATTAAGATAAAATCTAAAAGCCCTTTTGAATTAATAGAGGGCGAGTACAAGCCTAAGAATAAGCCTAAGCATATGACAGGTTTACTTAAGGCTTTAGAAATTAATGAAAATAATAAAAATATAATTATAGAAGCTGAAAATCGTGTATGGAGTCTAGATATAGATGAGCTTTTTTCAGCGAGGGTGATTTTTGAGCTAAAGTCTCAAAAAAAAACTAGCCCTAATAAGGCTGGCAAAAAAGAAAGCCAAAAGAACAAAGGAAAGAAGAGGTCGTAATGGCAGATGGTGTTTTATCAAACTTAAGCAGAATGATTGACCAGGTCGGTAAAGAAAAAGGCATAGATAAAGATTTAGTTATCGATGCTGTTATTCAAGGTATGTTAGTGGCCGCTAGAAAAAAATACGGAACTTACAGAGAAATCGAAGCCCAATACAATGAAGAGTCTGGCGAAGTAGAGCTTTATGAATTTAAAGAAGTTGTTACTGACGAAGAATTTGTTGATGAGCTTGTTGAAATTAAATTAACAGAAGCTTTAGAATTAGATCCAGAAGCGCAAGTGAATGACTCTATTGGTGCAAAGCTTGAAGCAACAGATTTAGGTAGAATTGCTGCGCAAACGGCAAAGCAGATTATTACTCAAAAAGTAAGAGATGCAGAACGTGACATTATATTTAACGAATTCGAGCAGCGTCGTGGTGACATTGCATCTGGTATAGTAAGGCGTGTTGACCGTGGTACTATTGTTGTTGATTTAGGTCGTACAGAGGCTTATATGCCTTACCGTGAACAAATCCCTGGCGAAAACTACAATAGTGGTGACCGTATTCAAGGTTTCTTGTTGGACGTTAGGCAGACGAACCGTGGCCCTCAAATTATTATGTCCAGAGCTGATGAAAAGTATATGAGAAAACTTTTCGAACAAGAGGTTCCTGAAATTTTTGATGATGTTATTGAGATTGTAGTGGCAGCACGTGAGCCTGGCCAAAGAGCAAAAATGGCAGTTCGTTGTAATGATCCATCTATCGACCCTGTAGGAGCTTGTGTTGGTATGAAGGGGAGCAGAGTACAAAATGTAATCCAAGAGCTTCAAGGTGAAAGAATTGATATCATTCATTACGATGATGATATTGTTCGTTTTGTTTGTAATGCTTTAGCTCCGGCTGAAATTTCAAAAGTATTAATGGATGAAGATAGCCAGCAAATGGAAGTTATTGTTGATGAAGACCAATTAAGTTTAGCTATTGGCCGTCGTGGTCAAAACGTAAGGCTAGCGCATAAATTAACAGGTTGGAGACTTGATATTGTTTCAACAACAGAAGCCAATGCAAGAACAGCTGAAGCTATCTTTAACTTAATGCTTATTCCTAATATGAGCGAAACTATGGCTCAAAATATTTTCCAATCTGGATTTTCTTCATTCCAAGCTATTGCAGAGTCTGATATTGAATCAATCCAAGTGATTCCAGGTTACGACTCAGAAGAGAATGCAAGCGGCTTAGTTGAAGCTTGTAAAGCTCTTGTTGAAAAATACAAAAGTGAAGGTATTGAAATTCCAAAAATCCCTCAAGCAAAAGCGGTTCAAGAAGCTACAAGTGGTACTGGAAGCGCTAAGCTTGATGCAGAAGCAAGGCTTCAGCAAGAGCTTGAGCAATTAAATGCTGAAACGGCTGCTGAGGAAGCTTTGGAAGAAACAGCTTCTGAAGAGACAGAAGTTACTGAAGAAGCAACAGAGACGGCAGCAACCGAAGATACTGCTGAAACAGAAGAAGCGTAATTAAG
Source organism: Bdellovibrionales bacterium (assembly GCA_023299885.1). Classification (GTDB taxonomy): domain Bacteria; phylum Bdellovibrionota; class Bdellovibrionia; order Bdellovibrionales; family UBA1609; genus JALZUS01. The sequence continues at coordinate 3,878 of JALZUS010000027.1, forward strand.
TTATAAAACCTTAAAAAAAGGAGAGCTATTTTGGCTCAAATGAGAGTATTTGAATTTGCAAAAGAAGTGGGCGTAGAGACGATCGCGCTCATGGATAAAATTAGGGAATGGAATCTTCCTGTGAAAAGTCATATGGCATCTTTAGATGACGATATGATGGCTGAAATTAAAAAACGACTTTCAGAGCCAGCTCCTGAGCCTGTTGCTAAAAAAGTTGTTAAGAAAAAGGCTAAGAAAAAAGCAGCTAAAAAAACAACTAAGAAAAAAGCTACAACAAAAAAAGCTTCTTCTAAAAAAACAGTCACTAAAAAGACCGTAAAAAAAGTTGCTATTAAGAGGCCAACAACAACAACTAAAAAGGTAGCGGCGACAACAGAAGCAGTTGCAGAAGTTGAAGTGAAGCCTGTGGCTAAAGCAGTTGTTAAGCGAAAAGGCGTTATACGACGTAAGCAGGGTGAGGCAGCGCCAACAGGTGTTAAAGTAGCTTCTGCAAGTGATGCTGATGCAAAGAAAGCGGCTAAAGCTGAAGAAAAAGCAACATCAGCTACTGTGGTAACAACGACAACAGCTGATGGTGTTAAAGAGGCAGCGTCTACAGAGGCAGCGGCAGCAACACCTAGGCCTAAAACTTTATTAGAGCAAGCTAAAGAGCGTGGCGGACGTATTGTTGGTAAAGTCGATTTATCAAAAATTGATAGTTACAAAAAACAAGCTGGGCAAGCACAGTCGCCAAGAGCTAACCGTGGTATGAGACCAGGCTTTGTGGCGCCGGCTATGCCAGTGCCTGTTGCTAATGATCCAAGAAAAAAAGATGAGCCTAAGAAAAAACGTGGTGCAGGTAAAGAAATACCAATTACAAACTTTAAGGCTGCTGAATTCAGAAAACGTGAAATCATATTCCAACCTAAAAAGAAGAAGGTAGTTTCTGGTCCAGCTAAGAAAACTCAATTAACAACTCCTAAAGCTTCAAAGCGTATTTTAAAGATCACAAAAGATCTTACTGTGTCTGAGTTAGCTAATGAGATGAGCTTAAAGTCACCAGCATTAGTTAAAAGATTAATGAAAGAGGGCGTTATGGCCAAGATGTCGACGTCATTAGACTTTGACACTATTTCACTAATAGCTCCTGAGTTTGGTTTTGAAGCTGTAAACTCGGCAGTGTCTGTAGACGATTTAATTGCTGGAGCCGTATTTGGTAATAAAGAAAATGAAGCGACTATAAGACCTCCTGTAATTACAGTTATGGGTCATGTGGATCATGGTAAGACATCATTACTAGATGCTATCAGAAAAGCTGATGTTGTTTCTGGCGAAGCTGGTGGTATCACTCAGCATATTGGTGCTTATAGTATTAAACTTGAAGACGGAAAAACAGCAACATTTATTGATACTCCTGGACATGCTGCCTTTACGCAAATGCGTGCTCGTGGTGCAAATGTTACAGATATAGCTATTATTGTTGTTGCTGCTGATGACGGAATGATGCCTCAAACAGAAGAGGCAATAAGTCATGCGCAGGCTGCAGGTGTACCTATTATTGTTGCAGTTAATAAAATGGATAAGCAGGGCGCTAACCCAGAAAAAATCAAACAGCAGTTAGCAGATAAAAGCTTGCTTCCAGAAGACTGGGGTGGAGATACAATCTACTGTCCAGTGTCAGCAATTAACAAAACAGGTATTACAGAGTTACTAGAGCAAATTCATTTAGTGGCAGAAGTTCAAGAGCTAAAATCAAACACTAAGATATCGGCTTCAGGCATTGTTATTGAAAGTAAAATTGAAAAAGGCAAAGGAACAGTAGCTACTGTATTGATTAAAGACGGTACTCTTAAAAAGAGTGATGTCTTTAGTGCAGGTAGTGTGACAGGTAAAATTAGGCGTATGTCTGATGCTCGTGGGCAAATACTTAAAGAAGTAGGCCCAGGTTTGGCTGTAGAAATTATTGGTTTAGACGGAACTCCTGAGGCTGGTGATACTTTTAATGTTTGCGAAACAGAAGAGCAGGCTAAAGAGATCTCTGCATTCAGATATGCAGAGAAAAATAAAAACGAAGAGGTTCCAAACTCTGGAATGTCATTAGATGATATTTTCTCTAAAGTTAAGCAGGGCAACTTAAAAGAGCTTCCGATAGTATTAAAAACGGATGTTGCTGGTACAGCTGAAGCCATTAAAGGTGTGCTTTCAAAGCTTGGTAACGACGAAGTTAAAGTTAAAGTAATTCATGATGCTGTAGGTGGAGTGAGTGAGAATGATGTGCTATTAGCCCAAACGGCTGGTGGTATTGTTATCGGCTTTAATGTAAGGCCTGATGTTTTGGCTCAAAGAGCAGCTAAAGAGAAGAATGTAGAAATTAAAACTTATAGTGTTATTTACAATTTATCAGATGATATCAAAAAAGCTTTATCTGGCTTACTAGATCCAGATGTAGTTGAAGAATCATTAGGATCTGCAGAAGTGAGAGAGATCTTTAGTGTTCCAAAACTTGGCGTTATTGCTGGTTGTTCTGTGACTGATGGTAAAATCACTAGGAATAGCATGCTTCGCTTGGTGCGTGATGGCCGTATGATTTACGAAGGTAAAATTGTCAGCTTAAAGCGTTTTAAAGATGATGCGAAAGAAGTTCAGTCAGGTTACGAGTGTGGTATCGGCATAGAAAACTATAATGATATTAAAGTTGGTGATGTGATAGAAGCTTTCCAAACTAAAGAAGTGGCTAGAGAACTTGAGTAGCCGTAGAGTAGAAAAAGTACAAAAGGAGCTACGGTCTATCGTAGCTTCTTATCTTTTAAATATGACAGGGTATTTTTCAGGGATGGTCTCTGTTACCTATGTGATCGTCACTGGTGACTTAAGAAGCGCAAAAATCTTTGTAACTATCTTGCAAGAAAATGAAGACAAAAAGTTACTTGAAGAAGATATAGAAATAATGCAGGAAGAGGCTAAGCAAATACAAAAGGAAGTGGGCCACCAATTACCTATGAAGTTTTGCCCAAAACTCACTTTTATTTTAGACCCTTCGCTTGATCGTATTTTAAAGATTGATGGCATACTTCATGAAATTTCTCAAAACAATGCCACTGAAAAAAAGCCAGCTGAATAACTGCGGAGTTACAATTGTCTCAAGCTAATAATAAAAAATCTGAAATTAATGGTGTTTTACTTATAGATAAACCTTCTGGATGTACAAGCCATGATGTTGTTTATAGAGTGAGGCGTGCTGTTAACCAAAAAGCTGTGGGCCATGCTGGGACATTAGATCCAATGGCAACAGGCTTACTGGTGGTGTTATTAGGGCAGGCAACAAAAATTTCTGACTACTTGCTTAATAAAAACAAAGCTTACCAGCTACAAGCTAAACTTGGTGTTTTGACAGACACGCTAGATGCTGATGGAACGATTACAAAAGAAAAGTCTATTGAGGGTCTTACAGAGGCTCAAATTAAAGAAGCTGTTTTTAAGTTACAAGGGCCTCAGCTTTTTAGGGTTCCTGCTTTCTCTGCAGTTAAAAGAGATGGCGAAGCTCTCTATAAAAAAGCAAGAGCGGGTGAAGTTGTTATTCGCCCATTAAAAGAAATGAACTTTTTTAATTTTGAAAATTACTCTTATTCTGAGCCTGTTGTCTCTTTAGAGTTTAGCTGCAGCAAGGGTAGTTATGTAAGAAGTTGGGCTGAAATGCTTGGAGAAGAGCTTAATGATGTAGGTTCTCACTTGGTAGGATTAAGACGTATTGTTTCAGCTCCTTTTAAGTCTGAGTCATCTATAGCGCTTGAAGCTTTTGAGAAAGAAATCAAATCAAATCCTGACTATTTTTATAAAAAAAGTGATTCTTTTATCCCTTTAGAGCATTGTTTAGAAAATATTAAGACTGTCACTATAAGTGGTGGCGACGAAAGATTGTTATCTAATGGTCAGATACCAAATGATTTAAGTCGTAGGCTTATACCAGAGCTAAAACAAGCTTCAAAAACAGAAGCCTCTGTTAATATTAAAGTTATAAGTGGCGCTTCAGGGCATTTGCTATCTATTTTAGAGGCTCGCCCTAAGAATGGGCTTAAAATAAAAAGAGTTTTTAATTACTAATAAGGAGAATAAAGGATGAAGGTTATAGTTCTTGCACTATTTTTAGTGGGTTGTAGCAGTGCTCATAAAGCTAAAAAAATTGATACGAAAATTAAAAATGAAAAAGCTATTAGTGGTAATGAATCTATCGGAATAAAAAATGGCAAAATGATAGTTCAGAAAAAAGTAGAAATGAGCGAAGAATTGCGTCGTTTGCAGAATGAGGTTTATTCGCTTGAGGACAGGGTTTACGGAAGTCGTAAGTATCAGTCAGATGGCCTATATGGCGTTCTTAAAAAATGTAAGGCGACTATAGTTAGTCCAGCTTATGGCGGTAACGGAAAGCTTCGTTGGACAGAGCCTATTGAAAGAGTCACAGATAAAGAAGACAACCTTAAGGTGGGTTTGTCAGAAAAACAAATTATAGGGATAAGCACAGAGTACTTAAAAGACAGAATTAAGCGCTTTCATGGTTATAAAAAAATATTAATGTCTCGAGAAGATGAGTACAAAGATAAAGTAGCTGTATGCGATGCTGAGTTAAATGCTAAAAAGCTAAGCCATTAGGTGATTTGGCTTTCAGGGCTAACATAACAGAGTTGAAGAAGTTTCTAGGCAGGCAAAAGTTATTGCCTGCTGTGGTTGCTTTCTTCAGTGATTTCAGTATATTAAGTCAGAAATAAGAAAAAGCTAGCAAATACGATCAGGTCGACGTTTTGTTGGTGATTTCGACTGTTTAACAGTTTAACCCTCTCTAAAGGAGAAAATATGGCCCTACTAAAAGAAGAAAAAGAACAAATCCTAAAACATTTTCGTCGTGAAGAATTAGACACTGGAAGCTCTGAAGTTCAGGTCGCGTTACTGACTTTTGAGATCAAAAGACTTACTGAGCATTTTAAAGCTAATAAAAAAGATTTTCATGGCCAGCGTGGTCTGATTCGCAAAGTAAACAAAAGAAGAAAGCTTCTTGATTACTTAAAAACAACTAAGCCTGAAGCATACAAAAAAATGTTATCAGAGTTAGGCTTAAGAAAATAAAAGCCTTTCAAGAAAAAAGCTTTAAGTCTTTACTTAAAGCTTTTTTTTAATCTGCAGAAAAATATTAAAAGATAAATAAAAGAAACCAAATAAGAGACAAACCAAATAAAGAAAAGAAACAAAGATATGATGAATATAAAAAAAGTAAAGTTTAGCCTTCAAGGCAAAGAGATAACTCTTGAAACAGGTCGTTTAGCAAAGCAAACAGACGGAGCTGTATTAGCCACTTGTGGCGACAACACTGTATTAGTAACAGCAGTTGGTTCTAAGCGTGAAAGCGGATTAGATTTTTTTCCATTAACAATTGAATATGCAGAGAAAATGTACTCTGTAGGTAAAATACCAGGTGGCTATTTTAAACGTGAGGGTCGCCCTAACGGTGATGCTATTTTAAATGCGCGTCTTATGGATAGACCATTACGTCCATGTTTTGATGAAAACTATAAAAATGAAACTCAAGTGATTGCAACTATCTTAAGTTATGACGGTGAGTATGCTGTTAACAGTCTTGCTGGCATAGCTGCATCTGCTGCTTTACATATTTCTGACATTCCATTTAATGGCCCAACGGCTTCTATTGGTGTAGCAAGAATTGATGGTGAGTTTGTTATAAATGCTTCTAATGAGCAGTTAGCAACAGCTGAAATGGACTTATTCATGGCTGCAACTCGTGAAGGTATTTTAATGGTTGAGGGTGAAGCTCAGTTTGTATCGGAAGCTGATGTATTAAAAGCTTTAAAATTTGGTCATGATGCTATGAAGCCAATATTTGATGCTCAAGATGACTTACGTAAACAGTGTGGAAACAAAGAGCGCAGAGCTGTATCGGCACCTGAGTTAGATGCTAACTTTGTAAAAGTAGCTAAAGAGTTTATGACTGATAAAATTAACAAGGCTTTAGATATTAATGAAAAGATGGAGCGTTACTCTACTTTAGACGCAATTAAGTCTGAAGCAAAAAAAGCATTACTTGCTGATGTTAGCGCTGATGATAAAGCTCAAAAAGAAAAAGAACTAGGAATGGTTTTTGGCGATCTTAAATCAAGTATTTCTAGAAATAGAATTATTAAAGATAAAAACAGAATTGGTGGACGTGACATGGTTACTGTTCGTCAAATTGAGACAGAAGTGGCTTTATTGCCTCGTGCTCATGGTTCTGGTTTATTTACTCGTGGAGAAACTCAAGTTTTAGGTTCAGTTACTTTAGGGACTCCAGATGACGCTTTAAGATCTGATAGCTTAGATGGCGACAAAAAGAGCCAGTTTATGCTTCACTATAATTTCCCTCCTTACTGTGTTGGTGAGACGGGTCGTTTTGGTGGTCAAAGCAGACGTGAAATTGGACATGGTGCTTTAGCTCAAAGAGCTCTTAAGCCAGTATTGCCTTCAACAGAAGATTTTCCTTATACAATAAGAATTGTGAGTGAAGTTTTAGAGTCTAATGGTTCTAGCTCAATGGGTACTGTATGTTCTGGTACTATGGCGATGCTTGATGCTGGTGTTCCTTTAAAAGGAAACGTAGCGGGTATTGCAATGGGTTTAATTAAAGAAGGTGACGATATTGCTATCCTTACAGATATCTTAGGTGATGAAGATCATATCGGTGATATGGACTTTAAAGTTGCTGGTACAAAAGAAGGTATTACGGCTCTTCAAATGGATATTAAAATTGATGGTTTAAGTTTTGATGTTATGGAAAAAGCATTAGCACAAGCTAAAGACGGTCGTAATCATATTTTAGATGAGATGGAAAAAACAATTTCTGAATCTCGTGGCCAAATTTCTGAGTTTGCACCAAGAATCCAAACTATTAAAATTAAACCAGACAAAGTAAGAGAAGTGATTGGTTCTGGCGGTAAAACGATTAAAGGCATTATCGAAAAGACAGGCGTTAAAATTAACATCGAAGATGATGGATCTATCCATATTGCTTCAACTGACCCAGTAAAAGCTCAAGAAGCTATCGATATTATTGAAGGCATTTGTGCAGAAGCTGAAGTAGGCAAAGTTTATAAGGGTAAAGTTGTTAAGATTACAGATTTTGGTGCTTTTGTAGAAGTATTACCAAACACAAGTGGCTTGCTTCATATTTCTGAAATTGCTCATGAAAGAATTCGTAATGTAACGGATGTTTTAAATGAGGGTGATGAAGTTGATGTTAAAGTTTTAGATGTAGATCGTTCTGGTAGAATTAAGCTTTCAAGAAAAGTTTTATTAGAAGAAATTCATTAAGGTTTAGGTGTAGATGTCAAAAGCTTTTGATTTTCCGCCAGATTATAAAAAGACTGTATTAAGTAATGGTGTTCGAGTAATAACTGAACATCATAAAAACACCCGTACTACTTGTGCGGGTTTTTTTGTAGACTTAGGGTCACGTGATGAACCTTCACATTTAAAGGGCTCGGCACATTTTATAGAGCACCTTGTATTTAAGGGGACCAAGAAAAGATCTGCTTATGATATTGTAAGCGCACTTGAGGCTGTTGGTGGCGATGTTAACGCTTATACTTCACGTGAGCATACGTGCTTTCATTCAGCAACACTACGAGAAGATCAAAATTTAAGTGTTGATGTTTTGTCAGACCTTATTTCTCAAGCCTTATTTAAAAAAGAAGAATTTTTAAAAGAACGTGAAGTGATTCAGCAAGAGATTGATATGTCTGCTGATAATATTGAAGAGTATATATTTGATATTTACTTTGAGCGTGCTTTTGAAGGCCATAACCTTGGGTTTCCTATTTTAGGTACAGAAAAAACTCTAAATAGCATAAAGCATGAAGACTTATTTAGCTTTTATAAAGAGCGCTACGGTGGCAAACATCTTATAGTGAGTGTTGCGGGTGATGTAGATCATGAGCAAGTTGTAGCAGAAGTTGAAAAAGCTTTAGACTTTTCTGACTTTAAAGGTGTTGAGCCTAAAAGAACAACTCCTGAAGTAAAGCCATTTGTAAGTATAGAAAAAAGACCTTCAGAGCATGTGCATTGTTTGATTGGTTTTCCAAGCACTCCGTATAAGTCAGACAGCAGGTTTGAATCTTATATAGTGAATGCCTACCTTGGTGGAGGGATGACATCTAAGCTTTATCAAAATATTAGGGAAGATTTAGCATTAAGTTATTCTGTATACAGCTACCTACATTCATTTACTGATTCTGGGCTTATTATGATTTATGCAGGCACTTCAAATAAGAATTTAAGTCGAGTATTAGAAGAAGTTAAAAATGAAGTTGATGCGCTAAAACAAAATGGTATTTCTGAAAAAGACATTAGTTTTTTTAAAAAACAAGTAAAAGGCCAAATAATGATTGGTGCTGATGATATAGAAAGCAGAATGACATCTTTAGCTGTTAACGAGATGGTATTTGGTGATTATAGGTCAGTAGATGCTGTCCTGGAAGAAATAGAAAATGTAACTACAGAAAGTATTAAAAAATATATAGATACTTATTTGGATTATGATCGGATGGGCGCTCTAGTAATGGGCCCTGTAGAAGAAAAAGAATGTAAAGAAAAAATTAACAAAGTATTTAAAAAGACTTAGAGCTTTGGAGGTATAGCATGAAAGATAAATTTAAAGACTTCACAAATAGTTTTGGTTTAATTGCTTCAGTTGTGGAAGGTTTTGTAACAAGTCAGCTATTAGATAAAGACCAATTTGATAAAAATTTAAAAAAGTTTGCAGAGCTTATTAAAGAAAAAGTTTCTCCTTATAATGTTTCGGTACAAGTTAAGACACTTTCTAACTTTAAGGGTGAGCTTCCCAAGTATGAAACAGATCTTGCTAGCGGACTTGATGTGCGCGCACAGCTTGAAGAAGAAGTTATTATCACTCCTGGCGAGAGAGTGCTTATCCCAACAGGTTTAAGTTTTGCTATCCCTAAGGGGTATGAAATTCAAGTGAGGCCAAGAAGTGGTTGGGCTTTAAAAAAAGGAATTAGTGTTCCTAACACCCCAGGCACGATTGATGCTGACTACAGAGGGGAGCTTAAAGTGATTTTAATTAATCATGGAGAAGAGCCTGTTATTATTGAAGATAGTGATCGCGTAGCCCAAATCGTTTTGTGTCCTGTTGTGCAGCTAGCATGGGATAGAGTTTCAGAGCTTGATGAAACAGAGCGTGGCTCTGGTGGTTTTGGTAGTACTGGTAAGCAGTAGTTTTAGTTTTTATATACTGTGCAATTACAGATGTGCGGTCCACATGTTATTAACTCTATGTGTCTATAGTGTGTAGCCATCTACACACTATGAAATCTATATGTATTTATTCTATAGAACCTTAATGCAAAGTTTAAAAAAGTAACAAAAGAATTACTTAATAAGTTTTTAAGAGATTTTAGTCCTACGGATTTAAAATCTTCTAGTATATAAAAATTACTGTATGTATTTAAAAAACACACACAATTAACCAAAGGGGAATATATGTTAAAATTACTAACTGATACTAAATTGTATGCATGTGGACTTGCAGCTATGGCTATGTCGTTTACTGCTTGTGACTCAAAAGATGTTGGAGCTGTTGCAATTGGAGCTGGCGTAATTGCTGTATGTTCTTCAAGTGATGTTCATTGTGGCTATGGTGGGTCTTATTACCGTAGAGGTTATTATGGAAGAAGCTATATAAATCATGGAATTAGCTCTCGTAGACGTTCAAGAAGCCGCATTAACAGAGGTCGTATTAGCAGTGGACGCAGAAGCGTTGGTAGTGTTAACAGAGGTAGCCGAGGAAATCGCGGTCGTTTAAATTTTAATGCAGAATCAGCATCTTTTTCTCAGTTTTCACAAACTTCAGCACATCAGATTCCTACAATTATGGAATTAGGTACTTTATCAATTCAGCCTTCTGATTGGTCTGCAACTTTTGGCGTTAGCTTAGAGAGTTCAGCAAAAATTATTGACGCTTTTGAGCAAGTAAAGCTAGATAACCCTAAGTTCTTAATTACTTTAGGTCTTAACGATAAAGACATAAAGCGCATTGGTAAGCTTAAAATGCTTAAAGAGAGTGGAGTTCAAAGAATGGCTGCAAGCCTTAATGAGCCTGTAGATAAAGTTGAAGCCATGCTTGAGACTGTTATCGGTATTGCTAAAGAAGAGCTAGAAACTTCAGAGCAATAAGTATTACTAGACTATTCTAATAAAAAGGCGCTTATTTAAGCGCCTTTTTTTGTTTTAGAGCTAGATTAGAGGCATAATATTTATATGCGACTTATTCTGCCTCTACTTGTTATTTTACTAAATCTATCTATTGGTTTGTCAGCTCAGGCAGACCCTTTGAAGCAAAAGGTTCAAAAAGGAACAGTTATTACTGATGGTGCTGTTATCTATAAAAACAATAGTTTTGATGCTGAAATTGTCACGTATGCAGAAGTAGGTAGGAATGTTGTTTTATCACGTAAGATTTATTCAGCAGCTGATGGTTTTGGGACCTTTTATAAAATCAGAATTGAATTGGGCGTTTATGGATATGTTTCTGATGTTGATGTAAAGCCTCAGTTTAAGCCAGATAGAACAGCAAGGCAGTCTTCTGATAGTGATGATAGCTTCAAATTTGATGGTGAAGATGATGGCTGGGGAGAGAGTGACTATAAAACCTATGACAATGAGCCTTTGCTATTAAAGCGCTGGATAGGCTTAGGGGTTAACTACACAAATATAACAGAGTCTTTTGCAGGTAAAATAAAATCAAGTTATGAAAATTTATTCAGTTTAAAACTGTATGGCCCAAGAACTTTACTTAAGCAAACACCTACAGATTTTGAAATCTCTATACTCCCAAAGGTACCCAGTTATTACTCTACGTTATCAAATGTAAGGGAAGCTTCTGGCTTTTTAGTGGCAGGCCATTGGAGCTTACTATTACCATTAAGAGAGTTTGAGTCATTTTTAGTTTATTATGGTGCAGGTTTAACGTTTAATTATAGTAGCTTTGAAATCTCTGGGGCTACTGAGACTATTGCTTCAGAAGAGATCAGAGCCGGTATAATAGGGCAGTTGGGAATAGCTTTAAGGTTAGGCAAAGACTTTCACTTAAGAGGAGAAGGTAGGTACTATTACGAAGAAGAAAAGTACCTAGGAAGCTCTCTTAGTATAATGAAAAGCTTTTAGAGTTAATCATGAATTCCATAAATAGGCTCTTGATCAGAGTCTTTATCATCTTGTGTTCTTAAATATTTAAGATTGATACCAACAAGCTTGGCTTTGTAAACATTCATGTAAAAGTGTGCATCCTTAGAGCTTTTGATAAGGTCTTTTTCTGCATGAGTCCCATTAAAGCTAAAAGTTAAAAAGAGTCTATCTGCTGGTTCAACAGAATCAAATTCATCTATATAAAGCTCTGGTCGACGATCTTCAAATGTAATTACTGTAGATATTAATGTTCTTTCTCTTTTAGTAACAGGATCAATAATCTTTGTTGTATAGTTACGAATATTATCAAAAGTAAGGTCGCTTAAAAGAGTTTTTTCTATTCGTCTTTCACGTGCTGCCTTAATCTCATAGTTAAGAATTCTTCCAGTCTCGTAGTCTTCAATATATGAAAAGCAAATCTGGCTATCAGAATGAGTTATTCCGTTGGCCGGTGCTGTTAAGTAGTCTTCGTTAAGTTCACTATAGGTAGTTACGGTGATGTTTTCTGTACAGTTAATAAGCTGAGGCTTATTTTTCTCAGGCAATTGAGAATAGGCCGTAAAGCTAATAAATAAAGAAAATAGAGTGAAAAGAGCCATGTGTTTCATAAAGTCCTCGCTAGTTTTGTTTAGTCATTTATAGTTTTGAGGGCTTTATAAGTCAAAATGGGCTGTGCCTCATAACATAATCCTAATGGGCTGAGTGGCTAACAGAAAAGGTGAGTGATTTCAGTGCCTTAAAGTGTATTCTTTACATGCTGCTATAGGGCTATAATTTAAACAGCTAATCATGCTTTGTGGCGTTAGAGAGAGTCTATTTTTTGGTACTATTTGTTATGCAAAAAATTAAAACACTGCCTCAAGAGGTTATTAACCAAATAGCTGCAGGGGAGGTTGTAGAAAGACCAGCCCATTTAGTAAAAGAGCTTGTTGAAAACTCTATAGATGCTGGCGCTACCAATATTGAAATTGAATTTTCTCAAGGCGGTCGTTTTGTAAGAATAAAAGATAACGGCAGCGGCATGTCACCTGAAGATATTGAGAAATGCATTGAAAGGCATGCTACGAGTAAGATTATTAAATCTAATGACTTATGGTCGCTCAATAGTTTTGGTTTTCGGGGCGAGGCTTTATCAAGTATTTCTTCAGTTTCAAAAATTACGATTCAATCAAAGCAAGAGTCCTCTGAAGGTGTTGGGCTAATTGTTCATCATGGTATTAAAGAGAATATCACTAAGTCTTCATTAGGAGTGGGGACTCAGATTACTGTTGAAGAGCTTTTTAAGAATACTCCGGCGCGACTAAAGTTTTTAAAATCTGAGGCTGCAGAGCACACACAAATAAAAAATATAATTAAAGGCATGGCGATATCTCATTACAAAATAGCTTTTAAAGTTATATGTAAAAATGAGCTTTTATATTTTTGGAAATCAGCAAATTCTTTAAAAGAAAGAGTTTTAGACGTATTACATCAAAAAAACTTATACACAGGGTCTGGTGAAGCAGAAGGCTATAAAGCAAAAGTTATTATCAGCGACCCAAAAAATACTTTTAAAACATCAAGAGAATTATGGTTTTACGTAAATGGAAGGCTTATTAAAGACAGAGGGTTGCAGGCTGCTGTTATGGGAGCTTACAGAAGTTTATTGATGCATGGTGAATTCCCATTAGCTGTGGTTTGCTTGGAGCCACCACAAGGAGAGGTTGATGTTAATATTCATCCAACAAAATCTCAGGTTAAATTTCAAAATTCTTCTAATGCTTTTAGAGCTGTACATAGAGCCGTCCGCAGCGTTTTAGAGAGTGCACCTTGGTTGGGTGATGTATTGCCGACTCAGTCAGTGTCTGTATCAAGGCCGGCAGTAGATCCTGCTGTGAACTCTGCAAGCGAAGTAGTTAACTATGCGCCAGTGCAAGTTTCGCAAAGCTTTTTAGGCGAGGCTTTTAGTAAAACTCAGTATAAGCAAAAAACAATAAATATGAACACCGAAGCCACTCCAAATGTACAGGCTTGGGCGGAGACTCCGTCTTTATCAGAAAAAGCGAGTGATCAGCTTTCAGAGTCTATGGTTGTAAAGGCTAAAGAGTCGCAGGCTAATAAATGGTCAAGCCTTCAAGTTATAGGGCAGGTAGATCTTACTTATATTATGGCGCAGTCAGATGAGGCTGTATTATTTATCGACCAACATGCAGCACATGAGAGAGTAGCTTACGAAACATTAGTTGAGCATTGGAGCAACGGAAGTATAGATGTACAAAACTTTCTAGTTCCTTTGACGGTAGAAGTTTCAGAAGAGGGTGCGCAGGCTATAGAGAACCAAAAGCAAGACTGGGAAAAGCTAGGGGTCTTTTTAGAAAGACTAGGAGTGAATAGTATTGCTATTAATGCGGCTCCACAATTACTAAAAGAAAAGGCACTTAAGACAGTTATAAAAGAAACAGCAGAAGAGCTTATATCTAGTGGTGGCAGTTATAGTTTAGAAACTAAAATAAGAGATATTTGCGCTACGCTAGCTTGTCATTCTGTAGTCAGAGCTGGGCATTCATTAAGCTTATCAGAGATGGAGAGTTTATTAAAAGATATGGACCGCTTTCCTTTAAGTAGTTTTTGTCCGCATGGCCGCCCTGTATATATAAAGCAAAACTTTACTCAGCTTGAAAAAGAATTTGGACGTATTTAATTGAAACCACTTAAGCCTGTTATTTTTTTTGTAGGTTCTACAGCGACTGGTAAAAGTGACCTAGCTTTAGCTTTGGCAAAAAAACATCAATCATTACTAGTTAATGGTGATAGTCTGCAGTTTTATAAAGAGCTTAATATAGGAACGGCAAAGCCAGGCAGAGAAACTATGTCTTCTTATCCTCATTATTTATTTGATGATGTGGGTGCACCGGAAGTTATGACTGCAGGTAAATATAGGGATAAAGCTATAGAGTTAATAGAGCAGCATAGGGCCAGCCAACCTGTTTATATTGTAGGTGGTAGTGGTTTTTATATTCAAGCTGTAGATCAGGGTATGTATGATGTGCCAAGAATTCCAGAAGAAATAAATAAGTCTTTAGAGGACGAGTTTTTAGAAAAACCACTCTCAGTTTTTTTTACAGAGCTTAAAGATAAAGACCCAAGCTACGCTCAACAAATTAGTTCAGAAGATAAGTACAGGATATTTAGAGCTATTAATTTAATTAGATATTTAGATAAGCCAATGTCTAAAATAAAAGAAGAGTTCTCATCAAAGCCACTTATTGGCCCCAAGTTAAAGATTGGGCTTGTTTTAGAAAAAGAAAAGCTAAGGTTAAAAGTTAAAAAGCGAGCTCAACTTATGATTGAAACCGGGCTCATTTTAGAGGTTAAATCATTATTAGAAAAAGGTTTGGAGTCTTGGCCGCCGCTTAGGAGCGTAGGTTATAAGGAGACAGTTTCTCATATTAAAGGTGAAATTACAGAAGATGAGTTGCTAGAAAAAATAGTCACCAGTACTATGCAGTTAGCTAAAAAACAAAAGACTTGGTTTAAGCGGGATAAAGAAATTCAGTGGTTTGATCCTGAAAATCAAAAACAAGAAATTACAGACCTTGTAGAAGATTTTCACCAGAAGAGTTGCTAATTTATAAAAAGTCCACATAATACATATATGGATAGTATGACAGGTTATGGGTCCTCGGTTGGGGATATTGGCCCTTATAATATTGATTTAAAAATTAAAAGTTTAAATAGTAGATATTTAGACATTAAAATTCATTGCCCTTATGAGTTTTCTGAATTTGAAATAGAGCTTAAAAAAAAGATTCAAAAAAAAATAGCACGCGGTAAAGTTGATGTTTATATAAACAAAAAACTAAACGAGCTTGATGCTTCTGTGTTTTCTGTGAATTCTTCAGCAGCTCAATTTTGGAATCAAACATTTAATAAGTTAAAAAAGAGCTCAGGGTTATCTGGAGAGCCTTCTACAGAATGGCTTTTGCGCCAAGAAGGCGTTGTAGTTTCTAAAACAGGAAAGCTTCAAGCTAAAAACAAAAAAGAGTTAATGGTAATGTTTGATTCGGCATTAATGAAGTTGGTTTCAACGCGATCAAAAGAAGGCTTGTCTTTAAAAAAGTTTGTAACAGCTCAGTTAAAAGACCTTAATAAGGGCTTGGCTGGGGTCAAACAAAAGCAAAAGAAAAGAACAAATCCTAAAGCCACTCAAGATAAAATTAGTAAAAAGTGGAGCGCTATAAATAAAGATATTGCTCTAGATGAAAATAGGCTGGCTCAAGAAGTAGTAGCTTATATAGACAGAATGGATATCAGTGAAGAGATTAGTCGACTTGATGAGCATATTAAGCAAATGCTTAAATTATGTGTAACTAAGGGGCCAAAAGGAAAGAAACTAGATTTTTACTGCCAAGAGCTTTTTAGAGAAGTGAATACAATAGGATCTAAAGCTAATGATTCTAGCTTGACTGTTTGGGTGGTTGAGGCCAAAAACATAATAGAAAAACTAAGAGAACAGGCGCAAAATATACAATGAAGAATATGATCATTTTAGTAGTGGGTCCAAGTGGAGCGGGGAAATCAAGTTTCTTGCGCAAAATTGCTACGGAAAGTGAAAGTGGGGTTCATGAGCTTGTGAGTTGTACGACTCGTAAAATGAGAGCTGGAGAAAGCCAAGGCGACCCTTATTTCTTTATGGACCAATCTGAATTTATGGATAAGTGTGAAAAGGGCTACTTTGTTGAGTGGGCTCAGGTCCATGATAGGTTCTACGGATCTCCTAAAAATGGCTTATCTGATGCTTGGGACAAGGGCCATGTATTAATTACTGATGTTGATACAGTGGGTGCTAAGGTTTACATGGAGCAATATCCAGAAGAGGCTAAAACTATATTTATTATGCCTCCCTCTATAGAGGATCTAAGGGAAAGAGTCCTTAAAAGAGACCCCAAGTCTGCCGCTGACCTAGACCTTAGGATGCATAATGCTAAGGCTGAGATGGATCAGGCTATTGATTTTCATACAGTAATAATTAATGATAACTTCGAAAAATCATATGAAGAGTTCAGGTCCACAATAGCGTCTTGGATAGATTGCCGATAAAATAAAACTGATTTTGTGCTGGACTATGGCTGACGCGTGGCGTAAGCTGCTCTAGAAATTAGCTAGTAATTTTAGTAGCTTAATCGCTTAGTTTACTTAAGGAGAAGCCCATGGCTCGCGTTACCGTAGAAGATTGTTTAGATAAAGTAGATAGCCGATTTGCATTAGTATTGTTGGTATCTAAGCGTGCTAAGCAACTTATGAAGGGTTTTGCCCCGACTAAAGCCGTGCGTCCTGAAAATAAGTTTATTGTTAATGCCTTAAGAGAAGTTGCCGATAATAAAGTAAGATTTAGTCACACAAATTCTGCTGGTCGAATGGCCGAGATAGAATCAGATCTTAATAAATAAGATTTCTTGTTGTTGCGGCTAAACCTAGTGCCTTAGGTTATGTTTGCTCCTTAAAGCTCTAGTTAATTTACTGCGAACTTAAGAGAGTCTTTTGGCCAAAGAAAATAAAATCCAAATCACTATTGAAGAGCTCCTAGAGAGCCTTAAAGAGTCATACTCTCAAAATGATATCGATAACTTAAAAAGAGCCTATGAGTTTTCTAAAAATGCTCATGAGGGGCAGATGCGCCGAAGCGGCGAGCCTTACATTACTCATCCAGTAGGGGTGACATCAATACTTTCAAGCCTCAATTTAGATTATGCAACGCTGGCAACAGGTTTGCTGCATGACACTGTCGAAGACACAGAAGTTACCCTAGAGGATATAGAAAAAAACTTTGGTGAGGTGGTAGCACACTTAGTGGATGGTGTTACTAAAATTAGTCAAATGACCTTTAAGCATACTCATGAAAAACAAGGTGAGAATATTCGCAAAATGATTGTGGCTATGGGTAAAGATGTGAGAGTCGTTTTAGTTAAATTAGCTGATAGGCTTCATAATATGAGGACCTTAACTCATATGCCTTATGATAAACAAAAAGTTAAGGCGAGAGAAACTTTAGATATATATGCGCCTCTTGCTGGTCGCTTAGGGATGTCCTCTATAAAAACAGAGCTTGAAGATTTAGGCTTTAGGTATTGTGAGCCTGAGCGTTTTTATGAGCTTGTGCAACAAGTCGATCAGAAAAAGACAGAGCGAGAGCAATACATTGAAGATGCAAAAAAACAGCTTCAAGAGCAAATCGCCAGTAAAGTTAATTTTGAATTTGATGTTTCGGGCCGACCTAAGCATTTGTTTTCAATTTATAAAAAAATGATAAGCCGTAATGTTGATTATGATCAAGTGTATGATATTTTGGCTTTTAGAATTATCGTAAATACTGTACCTCAGTGTTATGAAGCTTTAGGTATTGTCCATACTCTTTTTAAGCCTATTCCAGGGCGCTTTAAAGACTTTGTTGCAATGGCAAAAACAAATAATTATCAAAGTTTGCATACAACACTTATTGGCCCTAAAGGTAAGCGTATAGAGGTGCAAATTAGAACAAGCGAAATGCATAAAATTGCAGAGCTAGGTATTGCAGCCCATTGGCGCTATAAAGAAGAAAGTCGTGGTGGAAGCTCTGTTAATGATGAAGCTGTAGGTAAGTTTAACTGGCTTAGAGATTTAGTGAGTTTACATCAGCAGACAGAAGGCTCAGATGAGTTTTTAGAGACAGTCAAAAAAGATTTATTAGATTCAGAAATTTATATATTTACGCCAAAAGGTGATGTTAAAGAGTTTCCTGAAGGGGCAACTCCTATAGATTTTGCTTACTCTGTACATACAGATTTGGGGAGTAAAGTTGTAGCGGCAAGAATTAATGGCCGCATGGTTCCTTTAAAGTATAAAATGCAAAACGGGGATACCGTTGAAGTTTTAACAAGTAAAACTCAGAAGCCTTCTAAAGATTGGTTGAAGTTTTGTGTAACGGGTAAAGCTAAATCTAAAATTAGAACCTTTGTTAAGTCAGAGCAGCGTCAAAAAGCTATGGAAATAGGTAAAGATTTACTAGAACGCTACTTCAGGAAAGAAGGGGCTTCTTTGTCTAGGTTTACTGGGACCACAGAATTTAAAGAGTATCTAAAAAGCCAAGGTTGTGGATCTATAGAAGAGCTTCATGTGTTGGTGGGGTACGGTAAGCTCACTAGTAAAATAGTATTTAAAGAAGTGGCACAAGTCGAAGAGCCTGAGCAGCCAAGTGCAGCAAGCTTTATAGAGAACGCTGTAAAAACTGTAACACAAAAGCTAAAGCCTAAAGGCTCATTAGTTAAAGTGGGCGGCATGGATGACTTATTAGTTAACTTTGGTAAGTGCTGTAAGCCTATTCCTGGTGATTCTATCATGGGTTATATATCTAGAGGGCGTGGTATTATTATTCATCAAGCAGAGTGTGAAAAAACCTTTGAGCTTGATAAAGATAGACGTATTGATGTTGAGTGGAATAAGACGGGCGCTAATAATAATGAGAAGCGCGTAGTAACAATTAAAATTGTCAGCTTAGATACTCAGGGGCTTTTAAAGCAAATGACAGATACGATTACTACAAATGGCGCTAATATTATGAAGGCTGACATCAAAACAACAAGAGACCGCAGAGGTGTGTGTGTGTTTGACGTAGAAGTGCGTGATGTCCAGCAGCTCAATGCGCTAATTACAGCTCTTAATAAGTTAAAAGGTATGATCTCCGTACAACGCCTTTAGGTGCTAGACACTTAGAATGCAGATGCCTAAAAAGGAAAAGGAATTAAATCCTTGAGAGTTGTCTCTGCTATAAGTCCTCTGTGGCTGTCGCAAATAAAAACTTTTGCATCTAGTGGGCCAAATTCACTGAGCATTTGTCTGCATATTCCACAAGGTGCAATAGTTTGGTTATCAGTCGTACTCATAACTAATAGTGTTTCAATTTTACATTCACCTGTGCGCTTAATGATATCAGTTAAAGCTGTGCGCTCAGCACAAATGGTAGCTCCGTTGCTTCTGTTTTCTACATTACAGCCTGTATAAATAGTTTCATCATTAATAAGTTTAATAGAGGCGCCTACTTTAAATTTAGAATAGGGAGCATAAGCATTTTTTTGAGAGTTTAAGGCTGCAGAAAACATTTTATCAAAAAGTGTTTTATCGATTGAAGGTTTATTCATGCTCACACCTGGCGGCCTTTCCACCTTCTACATGCTCAAGCTTTTTAGTAGTTTCGTTGTAAACACACATATGTTCAATTTTTGGTTTATAAATATGAAGAGTAGTTGTTGGATTATCTCCGCTAGTCATAGAGTGAAAATTTACTGGGGTAATATCAAGGCAAGTTTTTTCAGGGAAAGTATTGCTATCGAGCAGCTCCATATTGGAGCCATCAAATTTAAAATGTCGTTCTAAAATTTCACCTTCTACAACGAGAACTTTGCCATGCGACTCTCCATGGTTATGAATATGTGAGCCTTGATTAGGCTTCCAGTAAGTTAAAATAACTTCTCTTTCGCTGCTAAGGTGGAGCGTTTTTTTAATGTAAGGCTCTGTTGAAGAGGCCATCTCTTTTTTAAGGGCCTCAAGTTCTTCGGGAACCTGATTAAGTTCAAATTGAGAGATAGTTTCTGTACAGAGTTCGCTAATTTGCATTCGAGAATAGTAGCATAAAATTGAGAAAGTTCGATAACGCAAGGATAGAAAGCCTATTAAGTAGGCTAAAAAGCCTATAATTAACTCAGTCTAGGCTGAGGCCCCTTTCTTGATAATCTATTATGTCGATGTACCATTAAGGTTATGAAATTTGGACTGGATCGTTTTTTTGAAGAAAAAGAATATATTAATAGCTTAAAAGGCAAAAAGCTCTCTTTGGTACTTCATCCGGCATCAACAAACAAAGCTATGGATCATGCATTAGACTTATTTGTGGACCACCCAGAGCTAGATGTTGTCAGTGCTTTTGGGCCTCAGCACGGTGTCTTTGGTGAGAAGCAAGATAATATGATTGAAAGTGAAAGCATTGTGCATCCTCAATATAAAATTCCAGTATGGAGTTTGTATGGGGAGCATAGAAAGCCTACGGCAGAAATGATGCAGGGTTTTGATGTTTTGATTTTTGATTTACAGGATGTAGGTTGCAGAATCTACACTTATCTTACAACTTTAGTTTATTTGATTGATGCAGCAGTAAAGCATAATAAAAAAGTTATTGTCCTTGATAGGCCTAACCCGGCAGGGCGGCATATAGAGGGGACTTATTTAAAGCCTGATTACAAAACTTTTGTAGGCGCTTTGCCAATACCTATGCGCCACGGTCTTACTTTAGGTGAAGCTGGAAACTATTATATTAAAGCTAATAACTTGGGTTGTGATTATGAGGTAGTGACTATCTCTAATTATAAAAAACATTTTGATTTGGGTTGGGACATTAATGATAGAGCTTGGGTTAATCCAAGCCCTAATATCCCTTGTTGGAGCTCTACTCATCCTTTTATTGGTACAGTACTTATTGAAGGGACTCATCTGTCTGAAGGGCGTGGGACGACTAGGCCTCTTGAAGTTTTTGGTGCTCCAGGTTTAGACCATAAAAAAATACTTAAAAAAATGAAAGAGCTTAAGCCTGAATATTTAGAGGGTGTCTTGATTAGGCACTGTTACTTTGAGCCTACATTTCAAAAACACAAAGGTCATATTTGTGAGGGTTTGCAGCTTCATACTGATGATAGCCAGTTTAATCCAAAAAAGTTTAAGCCTTACAGGTTAATAGCTTTATATTTAAAAACTGTGCATAGTCTTTACCCGGAATACGATATCTTTAAAGAGCCACCTTATGAGTACGAAAAAATATTAAAACCATTTGATATGCTAAGCGGAAGTCATTTTTTAAGAGAGTGGGTGTTGGATTCTGATTCAACAATAGATCAGTTAGAATCTATTTTAAAAGCTGATGAAGAAAAGTGGGATAAAGAAAGAAAAGCCTACTTACTTTACTAAGTAGGCTTTGTTGTTTTTAATTTAGGCTTGTAAAAGTTTATCAAGCTCGCCAGAGTTGTTGGCTGTAGAGAGTTCTTGAAAGCCTCCTACTAATTTGTCATTGATGAAAATTTGCGGAACAGTCTTCATTCCTGATTTTTTCTTAAGCTCTTCAAATTTTTCATCATGGCCATCAAGGTTGATTTCTTCAAACTCAACGCCTTTTTCTTTAAGAAGTCTTTTTGCTCTTACGCAATAAGGACAAACTGTCCATGTGTAAATTGTTACTTTAGCCATACTTGCTCCTAGGTTAGGTTTATATAGAGTTATTCATTTTCTTATTATATGCTTACAATAGCAAGTGAGATGAATAATGAAGTGTACCTTATGCGAGTCTAGCAAAATTAAAGAGTTTTTTCAGGTTAAAGAAAAAGCTTATGGGCAATATATAAGCAAACTTTATTATCACTGTGATGAGTGTCAGTTAATTTTTTTAGATCCAGAGCTACACTTAAACAGTAAAGATGAAAAAGCCAGGTACGATACTCATGAAAATAATATCGAAAACGAAAAGTATAAAGAGTTTTTACTGCAATCTTGGACGCCTTTAAAAGCATTATTAGATAGAGCTGATAAAACTAAAAAGACTGGCCTGGACTTTGGCTGTGGGCCAAGCCCAGTTTTAGCAGGGCTTGTTGGTGCCACTTACCCTTGTAAAAAGTACGACCCCTACTTTTTTAATAATAAAGAGTTGCTCACCTATAACTATGATTTTGTGTTATCAACAGAGGTTTTTGAGCACTTTAATAGTCCTAAAGAAAGTATAGAAAAAGTAATAAGTTTATTAAAGAGCGGAGCTTATTTATCTGTAATGACTTCGTTTTTTCACAAAGGCATAGACTTTAAAAACTGGCGATATAGGCAAGATCAGACTCATGTTTGTTTTTATTCAGAGTCTACTATTGAGTGGATAGCCAAAAAGTATAGTTTAGATATTATTTATATTGCTAACCCAGTTGTTATATTTAAAAAGATATAATTTTCTTTAGGTCTTCCATGTTTTGACAGAGCTTAACTTTATGGAAGAGTTCAGTATAATAAGGGTAGGTGCGGCCTAAAAGCTTGACCCATTGTTTTGTGCGCCGGACAGCATACTTGTTGTCTTTGAAGTTGGCGCTGCTGGTAATGAAGCTAGGAAGCAATTCCTTTTCGATAAAATCATGAGAGAACTGCTTAGCCTGACCTTTAATTTGTAAGGCCAGGTCAGGCATAGCCATGGCAGGGCGGCCAAGTGCGATGTCTTTGCAGCCTGTAATTTTAAGGCAACGCTTATAATCTTCAACGGTCCAGATATCACCATTGGCAATAACAGGTAAATTAGGGCAGTCTTCTTTAATTTTGGCAATAAACTCCCAGTGGGCAGGTGGCTTATAGCCTTCTTTTTTTGTGCGTGCATGGACAATAAGCCTATGGGCTTGGCTTTCAGAAACAGCTTTAGCTATTTCATTTACTAAGGTTTTATCGTTATAGCCAAGACGTATTTTAGCACAAACAGGTATGTGCTCAGGCACTGCATTTTTAACAGCTGTAATCATATCGTAAAGGCGGCGAGGTCTTTGTAATAAAGCGGCGCCTCCATCATGGCGATTAACTGTTTTAGCTGGGCAGCCAAAGTTAAGGTCTATGCCGAGGCTTCCGAGTTCGCAGGCTAATGCTGCGTTCTCGGCAACACAGATAGGGTCACCACCTAGTAGCTGTACATAAACAGGAGTGCCGGCTAAGGTTTTACCATCTGTTTTAAGCTCAGGGACATATCTGTGAAAAACTTTGGGAGGGTTAAGCTGGGTAGTGACTCTGACAAATTCAGAGACCATCTCGTCATAGCCACCTATACGAGAGTAAATGTCTCGTATAACCCAATCTACAACGCCTTCCATAGGCGCTAAATAAATTTTCATTTTTTATTGGCTACCTTTTTTTACAATATATTCAAATTCTTTTTTTGTAACAGGCTGTATAGATAGTCTTGATCCTTTTTTAATAACCATCATGTCTTTTAAAGGCTTTAAAGTTCTAAGCTCTTCAAGAGATATTAGTTCCTTAAAAGTTTTAACGTATTTGCACTCTACGCAATGCCATCTCGGGCTTTCCTTTGTTGATTTTGGGTCAAAATATTTAGATTTTTTGTCAAACTGAGTGGGGTCTGGGCTGGCGGATTTGCTGATTTTACCGAGGCCAATAATACCTGGCGGTTTGGCATTTGAGTGATAGAACAAAAACTCATCGCCAACAGACATCTCTTTCATCATAAAATTACGGGCCTGATAATTACGAATGCCATCCCATAAGGTCTTTTTTTCTTTTTTAAAGCGGTCTATAGAATAAGCATCTGGTTCTGATTTCATAAGCCAATATTTCTTCATAATTCCTCACAGTCTGGTCTATCTATATAGCCTGACTTTTTTGTAGAATAAAGCTGCAAAAGTAAAAAAATAAGAGGGTGGGCCCCATGACAACCTTCGCTACATAGGATTAAATATATTTTTTATTAGGAGTAGATATATGGAATACCGCATAGAAACAGATAGTATTGGCGAAGTAAAAGTACCAGCAGATAAGTACTGGGGCGCTCAAACCCAAAGATCTATAGAGAATTTTAAAATTGGTAGCGACAGATTTCCACGTGAATTTATACGTGCTTTAGGTGTTTTAAAGAAATCAACAGCTCAGTCTAATGCAGAGCTTGGGCTTTTAGAGTCCAGCAAGTTAGGCTCAATAGTTAAAGCAGCAGATGAAGTTATTAAGGGTGATTTAGATGCTCATTTTCCATTAGTAGTATGGCAAACGGGTAGTGGGACTCAAACTAATATGAACTCTAATGAGGTAATTGCAAATAGAGCCATCACTATTAATGGTGGGACTAAAGGTGACAAGAGCATTCACCCTAATGATGACGTGAATAAGTCACAGTCTTCTAATGATACTTTTCCAACAGCTATGCATATTTCTGTGGCGGAGCAGTTAAATAACAAGCTCATCCCATCTCTTAAGAAAATTGCCGGTGAAATATCAAAAAAAGGTAAAGAGTTTTCTGGCATTACAAAAATTGGACGCACTCATTTAATGGATGCTACTCCTTTGACATTAGGCCAAGAGTTTTCAGCTTGGGAGCAACAGCTTATTAATGGCATAGCTAGGATAGAAGGCTGTTTACCAAGAGTTTACGAGATTGCTATTGGTGGCACAGCTGTAGGTACTGGCCTTAATACACATAAAGATTTTTCAGTGACGGTAGCTAAACATATTTCATCAGAAACAGGATTACCATTTGTAAGTGCACCTAATAAATTTGAAGCTTTGTCAGCTCATGATGCTATGGTGGAAGTGAGTGCAAACCTTAAAGTAATAGCTTGTAGTCTTATGAAAATAGCTAACGATATTAGGTTGTTAGGTAGTGGCCCAAGATGTGGTATTGGCGAACTACTATTGCCAGCAAATGAGCCAGGAAGCTCTATTATGCCAGGCAAGGTAAACCCTACTCAATGTGAAGCTGTTACTATGCTTTGTGCTCAGGTGATGGGTAATGACATGGCAGTAAGTGTTGGCGGAAGTAACGGGCAATTTCAGCTTAATGTGTTTAAGCCTATGATTGTTTTTAATGTACTTAACTCTATTAGGTTGCTAGCTGATGGCTGTGACTCACTAACAGACAACTGTATTGTTGGGATTAAAGCCAATACTGATAAAATTAAAGAGCATTTACAAAATTCATTAATGCTTGTTACAGCTTTAAATCCAAAAGTGGGCTACGATAATGCAGCTAAAATTGCAAAAGCAGCTTATAAAAATAATACGACATTAAAGCAAGAGGCTGTGAACTTAGGTTTACTGACAGCTGCAGAGTTTGATGAATGGGTAAAGCCAGAGACTATGACCTCACCTAATATTGGGTAAGGTTGTGTACAGAAGTTTAGCTACAGATTAATGAAAGCAGTGTAAGATAAAATTATGAACAAACTATCATCTCATCCTCGTTTAGACTGGCTGGATTACAGCCAAGTGCGCCCCTATGTTTTTGTTAGAGAAGACCTGCGTGTGCAAAACCCAGGCTCACTCTTTAAGGATAATATAAACTGGTTTGATGATGTCGAGCCTTTATGGTTTAACCCACTTCATCAAAAACAAGTGGAGTACTCTAATCTTATTTTAAATTTAGAAGCTAAAGCTTTTGCTGCTTCAGGTTTAGGTATGGATCGTTGGGTGTTTTATGACTGTGCTGTAATGCCAGGCTTTGTTGCTGGTTTTGCCCATAAAACAGAAACACTCCCACAATTTATGAAAGATGCGCTAGGTGTGGACGAAATTAAAAGAGAGTGGACTCCCATCTCACTTTTTATTGTAATTCCAACAATGAAACCAGGTGAGTGGTTTGCTCATAATTTGTGTTCTGTAAATTCATTATTAGACCGTAAAGATAAATTTTATGGCTTAGGCTTTTTAACAAAGGCTTTTGGCCTTTGGTATGCCAATATAGCTAACTGTTGCGGAGCTACTCAGTGGAAAAGTCCAGCAGTTAGGCTGCATGCCTTATATGGAGACTTTGAGCTATTAACAACTTATACGCCCACACATAGTTACTCAAAGACAATCACTTATAGGTTAGACGTAAAGCCTCAGCGTTGGGAAAAGTTTTTTTGGCCAGAGCCTAGCGATACATTTGAAGAAAAGTTTATTAAGACAGGGCTGCAAATTAATCCAGAAGATGAATCTAATTTAATTCATTGGCAAAACGAGCTTGAAGAAAAAAAAGGTCCCTTTTATTTAAGGTCACATGAGATTTTATCAGCACCATTATCTGGGCCATACAATATCTATAGCCCAAAGGCAGGGTCTTAATGATTGTTTGGCCAGCTTTATTTTTGGGTGTTGGAGTCGGATTAGTGTCTTCATTTTTAGGTTTAGGTGGGGGAGTGCTAATGGTTCCTCTTTTGCCAGAGTTTTTTGAGTTAAATCAAAAGCAGGTTATTGCCACATCTTTAATGACAATTTTTTTAGTAGTGCTTATTAATACTTTGGGCTTTTCATTTAAAAAAACAGTTAACTGGAAAGTTACTTTATTGGTGGGCCCACTGGCTGCTGTAGCTGCTTTTGTGGCAGGCATGAAGGCTCAGGCTATTAATGAACGTACTTTACAGATTTTTTTAATATTAATAATTTCGTACTTACTTTTTAAACTGCTGGCTCAGATAGTTTTAAAATTACAGCCCAAGCAAAGTTCTAAAGTAAAGGTTGCAGGCCTTGGGGCTTTAGCTGGCGCGGTTAGTGGGTTTACAGGGTTGGGTGCAGGAGCCATTGTTGCCCCGTCATTGTTGGGTTTTAAAGAGGTTAAAAACATACAAGCGTCTCCAACAACAAACGCTATTATGGTATTTACGACATTGTTTGCTGCTTTAAGTTTTGTTTACTCTGATTATGCTAAGCAAACAGACTATATCCAATGGAACATAGTCATTGTTTTATTTGTGGGTGCTTTTGTGAGTTCTTATTTTGGACGAAAATTTCAGTCGTTATTACCAGCGACATCAAGAAAGGTAATATTTTTAGTCATACTTAGTCTTTTATTAATAAAACAGGTGTACAGAATCTTATGATTATTCAAAGTCAGTTAGAAGCAAAAATTAAAGAGTCATTTTCTCCAAGCTATTTGAAGCTTGAAAATGAAAGCTATAAACATAGTGTTCCTAAAAACTCAGAAACTCATTTTTTAGCTGTTATTGTTTCTGTTAAGTTTGTTGGGCTGTCGCGTATAAAAAGACATCAACTCGTTTACTCTGAGCTTGGTGAGCTTATACAAAAAATTCATGCTTTTTCTATGAAAACTTTAACTCCTGAAGAGACCGAAAAAAAGGGTGTTGGCCATAGTACACCAAATTGCAGCAGTAAATCTTGATTATCTAGAAGTCTTCAAGTTTTTTCTCTATAGATTTTAAAAGTTTTTTTCTTTTTTGGTCTCGATTATCTTTTGGCGGAGGAGTTGTCTCAAACTTTTCAATAGCATCACAAACCTTTATAAGGCTTGTTTTAAGCTGATTTCCAAGTCTGTTGTTTTTTGCCATGTTTAATAGTTATGTGTGACTGCCATTTTGTCAAAGGAGAGGGGCGGCTTGATATGCTTTTTATTTTGACATTTTTTTTAAAGACTGATTAATGTAGTACTCCAAGAAAAGACCGCTCACTCATCATTAACAAAAGGAAAATTATGTCTGAAGAAATCATATATACTATGAAAGGCGTAAGCAAAGTTTACCCACCTAACAAATATGTTCTTAAGGACATATATCTTTCTTATTTTTACGGAGCAAAGATTGGTGTTTTAGGTTTAAACGGATCAGGCAAATCAACACTGTTAAAAATTATTGCTGGCGAAGATGATGATTTTCTAGGCGAATCTTTTCCTGCAAAAGATTATAAAGTAGGCTACTTAAAGCAAGAGCCCGATCTTGATGAAACAAAAACAGTAAAAGAAGTTGTTTTAGAAGGTTTAGGCGACTTATCAATTTGGCTTGAGCAATTTAATAAAATTAGTATGGATTTATGTGATGAAAATATCACGCCAGAAAAAATGGAAGAGCTCATTAACAAGCAGGGTGAGTATCAAGAAAAAATTGAATCTGTAGATGGCTGGGAGGCTGATCAAAAAGTAAATAGAGCTATGGATGCTCTTAGGTGTCCTCCAGATGACGAGCCAATAAAAACCCTGTCGGGTGGAGAAAGACGTCGTGTAGCCCTATGTAGGCTTTTATTAAGTGAACCTGATATCTTGTTGTTAGATGAGCCAACAAACCATTTGGATGCAGAGTCTGTATCTTGGTTAGAGCACTATCTTGCAAACTTTCCAGGCACAGTAATAGCTATTACTCATGATAGGTACTTTTTAGATAATGTAGCTGGCTGGATATTAGAGCTTGATCGTGGTGAAGGGATTCCTTTTAAAGGAAACTATTCTTCTTGGTTGAATCAAAAAACAACTCGTTTAAAACAGCAAGAAAAGTCAGATAGTAAAAGAGCTAAAACATTAGAAAGAGAGCTTGATTGGATCAACATGAATCCTAAGGCTAGGCAAACAAAGTCTAAATCTAGGGTTTCTTCTTATGAAAAGCTTTTACAAGAGGCTTCTGCTGAAAAAATAAAAGATATGCAAATCTATATCCCCCCAGGAGAGCGTTTGGGTAATGTTGTTTTAGAAATGAAAAATGTTTCTAAATCTTATGAGGGCCGTATGCTTATTGATGATTTAAGTTTTTCTATGCCTAAGGGCGCTATTGTTGGTATTGTTGGTCCTAACGGTGCTGGTAAAACAACACTATTTAGAATGATTTCGGGTCAAGAAAAACCAGATAGTGGAGAAATTAAGCTAGGAGATACAGTTAAGCTTTCTTATGTGGATCAAGCAAGAGACACTTTAGATCCTGAGCATTCTGTGTGGGAAGCTATTTCAGATAAACATGATGTTGTGATGCTTGGCCAAAGAGAAGTAGCGTCTCGTGCTTATTGTTCTTGGTATAATTTTATGGGTTCATCACAACAAAAGAAAGTGGGAGTGCTGTCTGGTGGTGAGCGTAACCGTCTGTATTTAGCAAAAATGTTAAAAGAAGGTGGCAACTTACTGCTACTAGATGAGCCAACAAATGACTTAGATGTAAACACAATTCGCGCTTTAGAGGATGCTTTAGCTAACTTTGGTGGCAATGCAGTAGTTATTAGTCATGATAGATGGTTTTTAGATAGAGTTTGCACTCATATTTTAGCTTACGAAGGAGAGAGTAAGGTAAACTGGTTTATTGGAAACTACTCTGAATATGAAGCTGACTTAAAGAAAAGATTGGGTACAGATCAGTTAGTTCCATCGAGAATTAAGTATAGAACTATCAATTAGTAATGATGCAGATGATAAGGTATTTACAGTTTGCCCTTGCAAAAATGTAAAAATTACCTAATCATCTTAAATGAATTACAAGTTCAATAAGCTATTTATATGGAGGGATCACACAATGGCTGCTAAGAAAAAAGCAAAGAAAAAGTCGACTAAGAAAAAAGCGACTAAGAAAAAGAAAACAACAAAGAAAAAAGTAGTAAAAAAGGCGACTAAGAGAAAAGCCGCTAAGAAGAAAACTACAAAGAAAAAAGCTACTAAAAAGAAGTCTACTAAGAAAAAGGCGACTAAGAAAAAAGCCGCTAAGAAAAAGAAGACTACTAAGAAAAAAGCTACTAAAAAGAAGGCTACTAAAAAGAAAGCCACTAAGAAAAAAGCTACTAAAAAGAAAGCCACTAAGAAAAAAGTAGCTAAAAAGAAGCCAGCTAAAAAAGTTGCTAAGAAAAAAGCTAAAAAGAAAAAGACTAAGCGTAAACCTAACGCTGCTTTTCTTAAAGAGCTTACTCCTAGTGATAAGCTAGCTGCAGTAGTTGGAGCAAAGCCGCTTCCAAGAACTCAGGTTGTTAAAAAGCTTTGGGCTTATATCAAGAAGCACGACTTACAAAACCCAAAAAACAGAAGAAACATTTTAGCTGACGACAAGCTAAAGCCAATCTTCGGTAAAGCGGAAGTAAGCATGTTTGAAATGACTAAAATTGTAAGCAAGCACTTAAAATAAGACTTTAAGATGTTTTAAATTAAAAAGCCTGGGGTTTCCTGGGCTTTTTTTGTTTTACATAATGCTCCTATTTGGTAGAAGTAATTATGACACCACAATTAGCAAGCGATATAAAAAAAATGGAAGCCGCTGGACGTTTAGCAGCCAGGACACTTAACCACATAGAGCAATTTGTAAAACCAGGTATTTCTACAAATGAAATCAACCAAATAGTGCATGATTATACTCTTTCTAATGATGCCAAGCCGGCTCCGTTAGGTTACAAAGGTTTCCCAAAATCTGTTTGTACATCACTTAATGACTGCATCTGCCATGGTGTACCTGATGACACTATCTTAAAAGAAGGTGATATCATAAATATTGATGTGACTTGTATAAAGGATGAGTTTCATGGGGATACATCAAGAACCTTTTTTGTAGGTGAAGTTTCAGAAACAGCTAAAGATATTACAAGGGTAGCCTTTGAGGCTATGCACAAAGGCATAGAGGCTATTTCACCACATGGCAAGACAGGTGATATTGGGTTCGCTATTAATAAATTCGTAACTCGTCAGGGGTACCATATAGTTAGGGAAATTGGCGGCCATGGTATTGGCAGAGTTTTCCATACAGACCCTTTTGTGCCTTCTTATGGTAAGAAAGGTAAAGGGCAGATATTAAGGCCATGGCACTGTATTACAGTAGAGCCAATGATTAATGAGACCTCTGGAAAGCTAAAAGAGTTCTCTATACCAAATTCTGATATTGCTTATTATCACACTGTAGATGGCTCACTATCGGCTCAGTTTGAGCATACAATACTTATAACTGATACTGGCTACCAAATATTAACTTTAGATTCTTAGCGAGGGGCTTTTAGGCCCTAGTTTACAAAGAATTAATCTTGCCAAGGCTAAATGAATCAGAGACTATTGCATTGATTACAACCTTAAGACTTTGGAGGTCTATTATGCCATCTACGGAGGAAACTATGTCTGCAGCCACTACTAACGGTGCAACACCATTAATGCTTAACTATAACAATATTGATTACCGTGTCTGTCAGGCCGCAATGGATGACAAAGCTGAATTTGATAGATTGGCTCTATGGGGACGTGAAGAAATTAAAATTGCTGAATCTGAAATGCCTGGATTAATGGGGCTTCGTAAAGAATACGGTGCTATTAAGCCATTAAAGGGTGCTCGTATTGCTGGGTGTCTTCATATGACAATTCAAACAGCAGTACTTATTGAAACACTTATTGACCTTGGTGCTGAAATCCGCTGGAGCTCATGCAACATCTTTTCAACTCAAGACCATGCGGCGGTTGCGATGGTTGCTAAAGGAATTCCTGTGTTTGCTTGGAAAGGCGAAACCGACGAGGAGTTTGAGTGGTGCATAGAGCAAACAATTACTGGCTGGGGTGATGAAGGCTATAACCTGATACTTGATGATGGTGGTGACCTTACAAATATGATGCACGAAGAGCGTTTTGTAAAAGAGCTTAAAAACATTATTGGTCTTTCAGAAGAGACAACAACAGGTGTTCATAATTTAGTGAAGCTTGCTGAAAAAGGACTTTTAAAAGTACCAGCCATCAATATTAATGACTCTGTAACAAAATCAAAATTTGATAATCTTTATGGTTGTCGTGAGTCTTTAGCTGATGCTTTAAAGCGTGCTACAGATGTTATGCTTGCTGGTAAGATTGCAGTTGTTGCAGGCTTTGGAGACGTTGGTAAAGGTTCTGCGGCTTCATTACGTAACTATGGTTGCCGTGTATTGGTGACGGAAGTAGATCCTATATGTGCTTTACAAGCGGCTATGGAAGGTTACGAAGTAACAACTATGGAAGATGCTGCACCAAAAGCAGATATCTTTGTAACAGCTACTGGCTGTTGTGATATCGTAACGGATAAGCACTTTAATGCTATGAAGCCAGGAGCTATTGTTTGTAATATTGGTCACTTTGATATTGAAATCAATATGTCATGGCTTGAAGGCAATACTGAAATGCGTGAAATCAAACCTCAAGTGGACATTCATAAGTTTGCTGACGGTAAAGAAATTATTGTTTTAGCTAAAGGTCGATTAGTAAACTTAGGTTGTGCTACAGGTCATCCATCTTTTGTAATGAGTAACTCATTTACAAACCAAGTAATGGCTCAAATGGAACTATGGGATCATAAAACTACTGGTAAATACGAGGCTGGTAAGGTTTATATGTTACCAAAAGAGCTTGATGAAAAAGTAGCAGCATTTCACTTACCATCTTTAGGTGTGAAGCTGACTAAACTTTCTGAAAAGCAAGCTGACTATTTAGGTTTAGATATATTAGGCCCTTATAAGCCTGAGCATTATAGGTATTAAGTTTTAATAAACTCCATATAGTGCTTTAGCTCATTAATAGATTCTTTAATGTCGTCTAAAGCTCTATGGGTGTTATTCTTTTTATAGTCTTTTTGGTAATGGTCTTTAAAAACAATTTTCCAAGAACTAACATCAAGCATTCTGTAATGGAGTGCTTTTTCTAATTCTGGCATATATTTATCAATAAATTTTCTATCTTGTGAAATACTGTTCCCAGCAATAACGGCTGGTTTATTGCCAAAGTTCTTTTTAATAAAATCAATAAGGTCTGCTTCTGCAACTTTTGGATCTTTTCCATTAGAAATTTGGTCTGTGAGGCCAGAGTTCTTGTGATGAGTTGTGTTCCAGTCATCCATAGCATCTATAAATTTTTGATCTTGTTTAATGACAGTTTGGTAAGTGTCTATAGCATTAAGCTCTTTATCTGTAACAATAGCAGCAGCTTCAATAATGACCTCTTTGTTAACATCAAGGCCTGTCATCTCTAAATCAATCCATAATAGTTTTTGCATAACTAATCTTAGCCAATAAAAACAATGAGACAACCAGTATTTTGTTTACCGTTATCAAAGACTTGGTACTTCCAGGGGTAGCCACCTAGCTTAAGGTATTTAATGGCTTCTTTTTGGACAATGCCTTTGCCTTTTCCTGTCATAACTAAAATTTGGCTTTGATTTTGATTTTTCATTATAAATTGGTCTAGGGCATCAAAAACCATATCTTGCTTAAACCCGTGTAAATCAATTGTTTTTAATTTTAGTTTTTTTGACATATTTTAATTTACAAAAATATCAGTGATTTTGCATCTTTTAATAAGTAGAATGAGGCATGAATAAAGTAGATAATTTTATTGGTGGTGTATGGGTAAAGCCCTCAGCAGACAAGTACACGGATAACCATAATCCAGCTAATGGTGAGCTTTTGGCATCTGTGGCTGACTCTGATTCTTTAGATGTAGTTTATGCTGTTCAAGCTGCTAAAAAAGCATTGCCCAAGTGGAGCGGTCTTACATTAAATGATAGGTCTGAGTATCTTTTAAAGATTGCTGACAAGCTAGAATCTATATTTGAAGAACTGGTAAAAACCGAAAGCAATGATGTTGGAAAGCCTTTGTGGCTATCAAAGTCTGTGGATATTCCAAGAGCTATTGAATCTTTTAGATATTTCTCTAATTTAGCTTTACAGGAAAAGGCTGCTGAGTGGGCTGAGAAAAGCACGCATCAAAAAGTTTATAGGTCGGCTGTTGGCGTGTGTGCCTTAATTACCCCTTGGAATTTACCTTTGTATTTATTATGTTGTAAGATCGCTCCAGCTTTAATTATGGGTAATACGGTTATATGTAAGCCTTCAGAATTAACACCTATGACAGCGGCATTATTTGCCCAAGCGACTAAAGATATTGGACTCCCAGAGGGTGTGATTAATATAATTTTTGGTAAAGGGGAGGCTGTAGGAGAAACTCTTGTTAAACACCCAGCTGTAAGTTTGGTTTCTTTTACAGGAAGTAGTGAAACAGGGGCTATAATTTTAAAAAATGCAGCCGATAAAATTACAAAAGTTAGCCTTGAGCTCGGCGGTAAAAATCCAAATATAATATTAGCAGATGCAGACATAGATTTAGCTGTTGATAAAAGTATTAAAGCGGCCTTCTTAAACTCTGGGCAAATATGTTTATGTGGCTCAAGACTTTTTATTTCAGAAAAAGTATATGACCAATTTATGGAAAAGTTTATTGCTAAAGCAAAAGAGTTAATAGTGGGTGATCCAATAAATAAAAAAACTTTTATGGGCCCTGTTATAAGCCTTAATCATAAAAATAGTATTTTAAAAGATCTAGAGCAAATAAAGAAAGATAACGGAGATGTACTTTGTATTGATGATAGCTTAAATAAAGGTAATTACTTGTCGCCTTATATAGTGACTGATCTAACTGATTGCTCTGAACTCTGGCAAAAAGAAATATTTGGCCCTGTCGTATTAGTAAGGTCTTTTAAATACAACCATGAAGCTGTTAAGTGGGCCAATACAAGTCCTTATGGCTTGTCGGCCAGTATCTTTAGTGCTGACGTTGAAAAAGCTCAAAAAATGGCTTTAAAGCTAGATGTCGGCACTGTATGGATAAACACATGGGGTGAGCGTGACGCTAGGGTACCATTTGGTGGGACGAAGATGTCTGGGCTAGGTCGAGAAGGCGGTATTGATTCTCTAAATTTTTTCTCAGAAAGAAAGCTAGTTTTTACTTCTGCTGAAGTTTAGCGTATTCCTCTTCAATTTCATAAAAAGGTTTTCTGTAGACCCGGTAACCTAGAGCTTCATGAATTTCATCCATAAAAATATCTTTAGGCCTTTGTTGCAAAGGTTGGTTTTTAGTATTTAAAATAAAATGAGTAGGGCCGTCTACTTGGTAGATGATATTGTCAGCAGGTATAAAAAAATCAACACTGGTACCTAATTGAGTTACGTATTCGTATTGATAATCTCTGTTGCTTAAGTCTAGCAGCTCTGAAAACCTCTCTTCCAGGCGAGATTTTTTAGAGCTTGCGTATACAACGATTGGCTTATCAAAATGACTTAGATAATGATTTGGTTCTTTTAAGACATAGCGATAGTAGTTAGCTATTAAGCCAAAGCTCGGAAAGTCAGCATAGTTTGTATGTTTAAACTTATGTTTAACAGTTCTAAAGAAAGGCTCAACTCGATCATCTTTAAGCAATCCAAATAAAGCAAAAGCATAGGTAGCCATAACTAAGTCTTTTTTATTAATATTTTTATCTTGTATGGCTTTAAACCAATTAGATGTAAATCTATCTGTAGGATGTATTTTAAGTTTAGCAAAGTTAAAGTAAAGTTCTACTAATGATTGAGCAGAAAAGGTGTGAAGTGTTTTTTCAATACGAGGCATTAGAGCTTTAAGCACAGCGGGTGAGGGTGAAAACTTAATTCTTGCGTAAAATATAAAAATTGTACTCAGCTCACTTCCTGAAAAGCTTTGAAAATGATTAAGTATAATTTTCTCAAGATAAACAACATCATAACTAGATAGTAAAAAACCACGTTTATTAAAATCGCTGCTTATAAATTCTAAAGTCTTAGCTATAGAAGAAGGCTTGTTTTTTGTTTTTTTAAGTCGAGCTAAAACTTTAGAATTTAATTTTTTGTAGTGGCTATAAGGCACTTTTAATTGAGACGCTTTTTGGCTTTTTCTCTTCTTGTTCTTTTTAGATTTTTTATTAGAGCCTAAGTGCTGTTTACATGATTTTTTCTTTGCAGCTAAGACACTTTCAGGTAGAGCACTGCTCAGTCCTAAAGTTATTAATACAGTATATATAAATAGTTTTTTTATCCCCATAAGGTTAAAAACCATATGTTGTGCTGAATTGCATTTTTTTATTCTCTTCTTATAAAATTTTTACTGGAAACATTTTGGACAGTTACTTAGGTGAAAACCTTTAAGTCTTTGTAATTACTGTTGATTTTCTTCTTACATTTTTACACACAAACTGCAGCTTTTTCAAAAAATATAATAATTATAGGGGGTTAGGTTATGGTTCAGTTATAGTTCTCGTATGAAAAAATCTATAAGTAATGCTATTAAGTATTTAATTTCGCTATCAATTGTTTTTAGTACGCCCTATGTCTTCTCTGACACGGGAAGGACAGACGGTATAAGTGAGCAGAGCCAATATATAAGTGGTCTTTCGTTAGAGAATCCACTGGTAGGTGAGTTTATAAAAGACAAGCCTTTAGAGGATAAATATAAATCAACATTTGATAGAAATAGTACTTTCTTGGACAATGACCCGTATTTTTTAAAATCGCAATCATGGGTAGAAAGCTCATTTAATCAGACAAAAGATATTCAAACAGTTATAGAAGATAAAAAAACTAAAATTACTTTACCTAAATCAAATATGGCTTTAGTTTTAAATTTAGAACTAGAACCAGTAATTGAAACAGACAGCTACCTTATCTTTAGCTTAGCCAAAGAAAGTAAAGTTTTTGAAGAAAAAGATATTGAAGCTAGTAGTGAGGGTTTATTTTATTTATCTAAAGTTCAGCTTTATAACTCGCATAAAATCTCTAAATCTGTTTCAAAATTGAATAATGTATCAGCAGTACAAATAAATTTCTTTCCATTACCTGACCATGGCTGGAAAGGAAGTTTAAAGTCTTTTGAAGCTGAGCAGAATTTGAATTATATCCTAGATCAAGAGTTAGGTGACAATCTGATTTCATTTGGATCTATACATACGGGTTCAATAGTCATTTACAACCAAATAGATGGTACGCCATTGGTGATTGAGCTTGCTGACATAGAAGAGCATGAAAAGCATATGAAGCTTAATTTAACATTAGCTCGCATGGTCACTTTAGAAGGATTACGTAGTTTTAGAATTAATGATGTCAATATTAATCCAGCTTCAGGTACAACAGCAGCTTTTGGTAACTTTATCACAGGGATTAATTTAGAGTCTTCTCAATCTTCATACTGGGCAAAAAGTAATTTTGATAAAATAAATTTAAAAATCTTACAGCCTATGCTTAATAGTTTAATACCAAAAGCGCATGCAGGTTTTGGTTTAGAGAGCATAGACCCAGAAGTAGTGCAAAGATTATTATTTGTAGGAAAAATTGTTGGGAGTACATTTGTAGGTGCATTGGCTCTTAAATACTCTATTTACAGAGAAAGATATAAAAAACTATACGAGCACAAAATACCAGAAGAAATAAAGAAAAAAGGACTTAAAGGATTGTTTCAGGTTTATATCCCAGAAGATAAAAAAATAAAGGTAGACCAGCAGGCTAGCTTTTTAAAGAAATTGGCTCAAGTTACAGGCCGCACTTTTCAGCCAGCTTATAATGTTAAGCCTCTTAAGCTTTTCAGAAATGAAGTTAAAGGTGTTTTTGATGTTTATGCTCATTCATTAGTGGCTGTTGTAAAAACAATGCCAATTACAATTATTAACGTTGTAGAATATTTACAGGACAGGTATGCCTCAAGAATTAGTAGCTCTAAGAACTCAATGATAAGAAAGAGCTTTAATGCTACTTTTGGGTGGACCCGCGGTACCATGAAAGATTTAGCTGTCAGTCATAAAACATGGTGGCTAGGGTCTGTAGTTATGGGTACTGTGGATACAGCGCTTGTTGTTTTGCAACTACT
Organism: Bdellovibrionales bacterium; assembly: GCA_023299885.1. Lineage (GTDB taxonomy): Bacteria > Bdellovibrionota > Bdellovibrionia > Bdellovibrionales > UBA1609 > JALZUS01. Next base: position 41,211 of record JALZUS010000027.1, read on the forward strand.
CTATCTTGTTCCTGCAATGACAAGTAAAATTGAGGGAGAGTCTGCCTCAGCTAATATTGAGCCTGAACTAGACATAGCTGAAGATGGAACAAAAGAAAGAAGTGCAAAAAACGAATTTGTAATTTCAGAAATAATAAGAAATATAACAGGATATTTTAACAGTGGGGCTTACGGATACAGCCATGAGCAAAAGCTTATTTACACTGACAGAGTAGAGCATGAAGTTGACACCGACTACAGAAAAAAAGGTATAGACCCTAAAAGTAAAGAAATACAAGATGATAGAGATCAAAAAATAAAAGACAAGCTTGATAAGCGTATGGTCAGCAAGGGATTGCCTGGAAAAGATGAGTTTTTATTTGATGCTATTAGTTTAACTAGAAATACTACAAAAAAAATGGGCTACTCAGCCACAGCTTTAGGTGTAAACCCTGACACAGCTGGCAAATTTATCTTTGAGCATGGTCGTTGGGGTTTAATGTTTCCGGCGCTAAAAAAAGCTATTCGTTCTGCTAAAAAAATTGAGGCTTCATCTCCATCAGATGAAGGTAAGAAAGTAATAGCTCTACTAGAAACTATTCAGTCTCGAAAAAGTAGACTACTAGCCGTTTTAAAGCAGGGCATAAATGTATTTTCAAAAAGTAAAAAGAAGTATTTAAAAGAATCACAACAAATAAGACAGCTTCTTACTCTTATGTCTTTTGGTGACGATATATCAAAAGTTTCGGCTCATCTTCCTGATTGGTATAAAGCTTTAGCAACAGATGATGAAACAGCTTTATCTGCAGCAAGGGTATACTCTCTGTCATTAATAGCTATAACTGAAGGCGAAAAAGGATTTTCTGAAGCTGATAGTAAAATTATAAATACAGTGAATACTTATTTTAAGACTAGTTCAGTGGAAAATATCAGTGAAAGATCTTTAGTGGGTTTAAATGAGACCATAATCTCATCATTAGAAGAGATTGAAAGCCAACATGATATGAATAATAAATTTTCAAAAGAGCTTATGAATATAAAAAAATACAAAGCCCTTTATGATGCAATTATAAGGCAAAGAAAAGTAAATGCTTATCAGCCTAAAAAAGAGAGTTTATTAAAATCACCAGTGGTAACATTACAAAAACATGTTGCTAATAAGCGTACTGAAGATGAGGTAGCAAAGCTTGGGATTTCAATATCTACATCAGAAGGTAAAGAAAAATATAATGCTATCTATTCAAAACATCTTGCTAAAGTAGTGGGATTATCAATTTTTGAAGAGAGTGCTTTTGTGAAGTCAGTACACCAAGAAACGGCAGAGCAAACTAAGGCTTTTATGGAGACGGATGAACAGTTAAGGCATTTGGGTTCATTAGAAATTTCAGAAGCTATTAAGTATGAAGCAGAAGCTTATGCATCTATTTTTCTAGATACTTATATTAGAGAGTCAGTGAATAGTGATGACAATTTAGTAGCTTCTTCTGCGCAGCAGCCGGGCTTTTTCCAAAAGTTAAGAAAAAAATTAACAAATGATACAGGTGAAGTTAATGAAGGTAAAAAGAGTCAGAAGGTTAAAAGCTTTAGTAAAAAGCTTGTTTCGTTTTCAAATGTAAGTTTACGTGCAGTTGAATCTATATGGAGTACAGAGTCCAACAAAATAGGCTTAGTACATATGATAGATAGAAGAATACCTTTTGCTCATGATTCATGGAGAAACTTTGTTAGAAAATTAAGAACTGTTCCGATGGGCGTAAGCTTTGGATATTTGATAGCTTATAATGTTTGGCAAGTAAAAATGGACTATCCTGTATGGGTTTTATTTATGATGACAGGCTTTACTGTGATAATGATGGTTGAAACTAATAATAGGTATATGAGAAATATTGGTAAAAAACCTATGGGAAGCACAGTAGAAAAAATTTGGTATGCAGTTGTTCATAGTATGCTGACCTTCCCTGCTTATATTCCATTAATGCTTTGGGCTGATCCGTTTACTAAGTGGTGGGCTGAGACAATATCTCAACCAGTGATTCCAAAGCTAAGTGCTATAGCAGATACGGTTACTGGTGCTACAAATACTGTTACAGGTTTGATTAATAGTCATCAAACAGAGTCATTAGGTGTAGCTGGTGCTTTAGTGGCAACTAAGCTTGCAACAGATGTATATAAAAATCATAAAAATAAGAAGGTGTTAAAAGCTCCATTAACAGCTTGCGGTGCTTCACTACAATAATTTAGAAACTGCCTATAGAGAAATGAAATCTAAATTCTTTTTCTCTGGGCAGAGGCTTAATTTTTTTAGCAATCTCTAAAACAACAGGGCCTACTGGAGTGTTTAGGTGTAGTCCTATGCCCACGCTATCTCTAAAACTTGGATTTTTAAATCGTGCTTTTTTCTCAGGGTCATTCACTACAAGTTGGCCGATATCATAAAAGAAAGCCAGGCTAAATGGGTCTAAAAACTTTAGTGGAAAACGGATTTCAGACTTCCACATATGAAAATAACTTTCTGTATCTACTTCGTCTGTAGGTTCTCCTCCAGTTACAAGAGGAGGGACTTGTATGTCACTTGGTATTTGTTCAATAGGGTTGGTGCCGCCAAAGCCTCTAATTTTAGACTGTCCATGAAGCCTAAAAACTCTTGTTCCTGGTACGCTTAGGCGCCCTAAGTTTTTAATATAGCCAGTCCTAAAAGAGTTGGCCCAGGTGAAGAGGCTTGTCCCGAGTAGTTTTCTTGGGGTGTAGTAAAAGCTATGGCTAAAGTCAGTTTTTAAAAACTGTATGCCAGCTGTCGCGCCTAATGCATCTGGTGCATAGGTTGTGTCCCATCTAGTATAAGAGCCTCTAGTGGGTAAAAATTTGTTGTCTCTATAGTCCCATTGTAAAAGTGGACCGAGTTCTACAATTCTTATTTTTTCTTCGTTGGTTCTATTGCCATCACCATCTGTGCTATATTCCGAAATAGAGTCTAGGCTCCAAAACGTCCATAAAAGATTTAAGTTTTTATTAATCTGTTTTTCTAAAGAAAGGCTTATACTATTGCTAGCTTCTATTTCAGATATGTCTGTATCCTGAATATAACGTTGTTCATCCAGAGAGCTTACAAGGTTAAGTCTTCCTTTTGTTCCTGTTCCAAAAACAAAAGGCTCAGTGGCTCCTAAACTCGCTTTATGCTGAAGTATTTTACTTTGATTAATATTAGATCGGAACTCGATTTGCCCAGCAACGGCTCTAGCTTTGCCAGATAAATTACTATAACTGGCTCCAGCAAAGCCTTTTAATGTCGTTGTAATTTTATCATTGGTATCATCTTGCCATTCAGACCCTAAGCCAGCTCTAAAAAGTCCAGGCTTTCTTTCTGTTACAGTTACTATAATATCTCTGAGCCCATCATTTCTAATGTCTGGAGCTAATTTAATATTAAGAGAAGAAAACAGAGAGAGTGAATTAAGATTTTTCCTGGCTAAGGCTATTTTTCTTTTGGTTATAACTTCGCCTTTTATAAGGCCTAAGCTTTTTGTAACAACATATTTTTTTGATTTTTTATTGCCAGTAAGTATAAGCTTACCATACTTTGCTATTTTACCTTCATCATACAAAAAATTAAAAGAAGCTTCTGTTCCATCAACAGTATAATCTAATAGATTTTTAGAATTGTTAAGTCCTTTGAAGTCTAAAAAGCCTCTTGAATTGTAAAACTGAGCAATAGAGTTCAAATACTTAGAAATATCATTAAGGTTAAGAGTGCTTCCTCGCTTAATAGCAATAGCCTTTGCTAATGTATCTTCTTTAAATGACTCTAGCCCACTAAATTTATAGTCGGCTATTTTTGTGACTCGTCCTTCTCTTAAAGAGATTTCTATGTCTACAGCACTTTTATCTTTGTTAAAATAAGTTTTTAAAAATTGAATTTTTGCAAATAAGAAGCCTGAATTATTAAGTGAAGAAATAAGGCTCTTTAATGAGCTTTCTAAATCAGCTTCTACATAAAAACCTTGGTTGTAAGTTCTTGAGTTGCTGAGTGCGATTATTTTTTTATAATAGCTTTCCTTTTTGCTAAAAGTTCCTTTAATTTTTACGCTATTAACTTTAGTTCTAGGGCCTTCAATAATTTTAATATAATGATATTTTACAAAGTCTTTTGTTTTGCTTTCAGAAGAAGAAATTTTTGTAAAGGGAAAACCTATTGATTTATAGTAACTTATTATATTGGAGTTGATTTGAGAAAGCACACCACTGTTAATACTATATTTTTTAGACCATAAGTTTTTTCTTATTTCAGGGGTTAAAACACTGGGCTCGTTTTGGAAAGCAAGTCTGTAGTAATAGGGGTTTGATATTTCTATATTGATAAGATTATTAGAATAGTTAATCTTGTAGGTGGCTTCAGCGTCAAGGTAACGTTCATTTTGTAAAAAACTTGAGATAGAGCTTTTTAAAGAGTTCACATTGAAGTCATTAAGAGGTTTTTTTATATAAGGTTTGTAAACTATTTTTAATAAGTTTTTGAGCCTTATATTTTTGGTATTTATATTAATAGACTGAATACTATTTCTTTTGCCGGGCCTAATAATAATATCAAGCCTGTCTTCATTGGGCACTACTGATACGATTGCTTTGGAGAAACCCAGTGAGCTCAGTTGAGTTAATGCTTGATACTTTAAATTCTTATGCAGCTTGTCTGTCAGTAAAATAGGTGTAGTGATATCAATACTCTGTTTAAAAACAGTTAAATCATCTCCTCCAAGTCCTGTTATGTTATAGCTTTCTAGCTTTCTTAGCGGGCGAGCATAAATTACTGAGCCTTCTTTCACATTAATTTTTTCATACTTTTTGGTTTGATACAGATACTTTATAATCTTATCAGCTGTCATTAAGTCAGAGAGGTTGTTTTTAAAGCTAGGATAGGTTTTTTCTATATAAAGACGGTCTTCATTATAGATATTTAAAAACTGCCAATCAGCAAAAGCAGAAGGGCTTAATACTATTAAAAACAGTAAAGACAGTAACTTAGTCAAATTCAATTTGATACTCAACGCCAACTCCTATTGTGTCCTCTTCGCTTGTAGAATTATTGTCTTGCTGCCTTTCCCATTGGCTAGATAAAGATATTTGATCATTAATCTTGTATCTTAGCTCCATATCATTTGCTTTGCTAGATCCTTCGGTTTGGCTTGCAGAAACTTCTAAGTTTTCACTAAATTGCTTTTTTATATTGAACTTTGTGGCGGCAGCATTTTCATCTTCTACGTCAAGTGTAGAAGAAAGGTTAACCTCTAAGCCCGTACGTTTTTTTAAGGCTTTAGTGATGCCAAGTTTAGATTTTATGTATTCGGTACCTACTTCATAGCTAGCTTTTAAAGCTTGCTTTCCTGAGTCAATATCTTCATCAAGGTCTTGAGAGGTTACGCCTACAGCTATAAGTGACAGGATGTCATCTTCTGAAAGTAAAGGCTGGCTAGAGAATGTAAGGCTCGGGTCTTGAGCTGTGCCAAGGATTTCCATAGATATATTATAAGTCTCATTGATCTCATTATCTTGATTTTTTGGAACAACTAATGTTTGTGTTTTAATATTAAGCTGAGGGTCTGTGATATCTTGATTATCGTAATTAATGACAGCTGATAGAATGTCAAAATTATTTTCTCTAAAAATAAGTTCGCCTGTATTTGTAGAGATTAATTTGCCGGTGGCATTTAATTTTTCTAATTCACCATGTACTTTTAATTCTCCCTCCATAGAAACTCTTGTCTGTGAGCCATTGATAATAAGGTTTGTTTCTACGGCACTTTTAGTTTCAATATTAAAATCAAGAAGTAGTGAGGACTTCTTTTTCTTTTTAACAAATTGAGGTAAATACTTATTAGCTAGTACTATCTCTTGAGATTCTTCTGCTGAATCAAAATTATAATTATAAGCGCCAGATCTTAAATTATAATGACCACTAAAGAGGTATGGTGATTGGGATCCAGTAATTTGAAGTTCTCCATCACCTTGAGTCGACATGCCCTCTGGGATCTCCATATTCAAGTCCTTACCTTTTAGCTTTATGTTTATAGGTATTAAAGGTAGGTCTAACTTGAGGTGGCCAGAGCCAATGACTTTCCCCCCTGCAAATTCACTAGAGAGTGAAGTGATAAAAAACTTATCGTCACGTATTTTAAGCTCTGAATTCAGTTGGCTTACTGAATGGGGTAGGCTTTCAAAGTTAAAAAAGCCATCTTTAAGATTTGCATTGCCTCTTACTTGGGGTTTATGAAAAGGGCCCTTAATATCAAAAAATGAAATAAGATGACCTTTAAGGTTTTCTACAAAAGGAAATACGATTTGCAGTAAAGATAAGCTTAAATTAGATTCAGATTTTATATTTAAATTATTTTTTGAAAGTTCATTAAGTTTTATTTTTAGTATATTTTTTTTATTAGAGAGGTCTATGCTTTGATTAAGAATGCGGCCTTCCTTTATGGGAAAGGCATAGGATTCATTAGTGGCTAAAGACTCTGTGCCATTATTGAACCTAAATTCTTTAATATTAAGTAGCCCATCACTATTCCATAAATAATCAGACTTTGAATTAAGCTGTATGTCTGCAGAAAGTGATGAATCATATTCAGTAAGGTGATTGGCTCCAAGAATTATTTTTAATAAGTGTGTAAAGTTAAAGTCTTTAAGCTTAGCAGAGAAGGTAGCGGACTCAGGATTTGTAAACGGCACATACCATTCTACTTTATTTTCACCTAAAAATAGACTTTCGCCTGAAGTGAGCTTGTCTGAATATCTAAAACTTACATAGGTAGAATTATAAAATTTTTCATTATAATAAACCTTTTTAAGCTTTAAATTTACATTATATTCAGGGTTATAGATATAGTTGGAAACAACAACCAAGGGCTCAAGTAAGCCATCAACTCTATAATTTCTATTGTTTAAAATATCTAAAGATTGAAGCTCTATAGGAGTGCCAGAAAGTGAGGCATTGAGTAAGCCATCTCTTCTTAAATCAATATATCCTTTTAATAGGCTATTTGCTTTAGTCAAAGTTAGTTCTTGTGAAGTTAAATTGCCATTAATACTGCTGGTTTTTAACTTTAAATTATCAAAGTTTTCTTCGCCAACAAATAAATTATAAAATTTTGCATCTAATTTATGGTTTAGTTTATTTATTTTTATGGGGCCATTAATATTTATATTAAACTGACCGTAGCCACTTACTTTAACGGGCAGTTTGAGGTGGTTTGATATGCTGTAGAATAAATCCTGCACTTGAGCTTTTTTTGATTTAGCTTCTAACTGAACGGAGTTATTGTTAAGGTCAATCGAGATATTACTATTAAAGCTAGAGTCACGGAGCTTGGTCTTAACGTTTTTCAGATCTAAAATATTTTTATCATAAGTAAGGTCAAAGCCAGAGTTACCTAATATGAAGTTATCAAGCATGAAATTAGCTGACTGAGCTTTCATAGAAAGCTGACCTCTGTGAGTGTCGCCAACAAAATGACCTTTGCCAGCCAAAGAGCCTTTCATTTTAAGGTTGGCTAGGTTTCGGAAGGAGTCCTCTATAGAGTCAATTTGAGTATCAAATTTTAAATCGTAGCCTTTTTTGAAATCAACAAAGCCTGAAATTTCTGCTTTAGCCTTTTCCATACTTAGCTGAGTATTAACTTGAACACCTTTTTTAGTGAGCGTTAAGTCGAATAGGTTTTTAATATCAAAAGACTGAAAGAGGCTGTTTCTGATAGGCTCGCGGAAAACTAAATCTAAATGGTCTGTATGTGACTGACCTTTGCATCCTATATATATCGGTTTGAGGTGGCCTGAGCATGTAAGTGACCCTTTGGACCTCATATGCATAGGAACACCTCTAATATTTAAGTTCTTTAAATACTGCTGGAGTTCAAAATCATTAATATTAATTTTGCTAGAAACATTAAGCTTAGAGTTAAGTTGTAAACTTAACTCATTAAAATCAATATTGGCTCCAGGGGCTAATACATTTAAATTTTTAGTCTTAATTTGATTGCCAATACCAGTAATTTGAGTGCTTACTTGCCCTAAATGATACTGATCAATGGAAAGTCCACTACTGTTAACAGAGCCATTGTATGAGATCTTTTTATTGTTTTCTTTATTAACCTGAATTTCAGCTTTTATCAGCCCTTCTGCAGCATTGAAAGGCGTGAGGCTAGGAACTAATTCTTTAAAATCACTAAGGTCAGCAGAGCTTCTCATATTTAAATTAATTTTTTGATATTTAAAACTATTCATGTCTCCATTAACGCTGCCTTTTACTTCAATAAATGAATTATTTTTATTTGTTGAGAAACTTTTAACTTCTAGCTTTTGTTGTGAAAGTAAAAAAGCTATTTTTAATGATGCTTCATCTAATATGTATTTTTCAGATAAAACACCGAATGAATCGGCTTTGATTTTTGCATTAATAGATTTCTGGTCTTTATTCTGAAAAATTAAATCAGCATTTTTAATAACAGATTTATTGGTTCCGTCTTGCATGTAAGCTGTTGCCTTTAGGAGTGAGAGCTTTTGTATTGGCAGTTTAAGTAGCTCTTGAATCCAAAGAGAAGGGCTTGTACCTTTTTTGTTGGCTTTTTTATTTTTATGTTTGTAGGAGAGAGTGAGCCCAGAGATTTTAAGGTGACTTATTTTAATTTTACCAGCTAAAAGATAAAATGGGTTTATAGTAATGCTCACTTTTTTTGCTGGGCTTAAGTGAACTTGGTTTTTTAAAGGGCCATTGAGTTTCAGGCTTATATTTTTAAAACTAGCTCCCAAAGGAACAAAGCTATAATTGATATTTTCTGGGTCTATAGTTACAGGTGAGTTGAGTTGTGATTGTGCAAGTATAACATTATGTAGTGTTTTTTTAGAAAACTGAAGACAGAAAGCTAATAATGCGCCAGCTATAAAAAACAAGAAGTAAAAAAACAAGAATTTGTAAGTAAACACTTTGCTGGATAATTTCATTTAATAGCCAGCCTTTGGATTATGACTTCTGTTTTTTAGGCTTGCAGCTGAGCGATAAAAAGGGTCTATGCTAAGAAGTGTATCAAGAGCTCTGATAGCCTGCTGCACTTTACCAACACCTAGCAAAATTCTTGCTTGGGCATAAAGTATAGCCAACTGTAGGTCTTTATCTTCTTTAAAATCTTGTTTTTTGCTTTTAATAAGTTCATTAGCTTCTAAAAATTTTTCAAGCTCTAAAAGGCATTCTATTTGTATCCATGTTTTAACAGAGTCTTCTGGATGGTGTTGTATGGCCTGATAGGCTTCTTCAAAGCCATCAATCATGATAAATAAAACAGTAATATCTTTATGGGAGGCTGAGTTAGGAGTTTTTTCAAGAAGTGCAGTGAGCCACTGTTTTTTTAAAGCCAAATCATCACTGTCTTCTTTGATCTCGAGGCTAAATGTTTCTTTTTTTACATAAGGAGGTTTGTTTTTCTTAACAACTTCTCTAGCCCAATCTTCTTTATAAGAGTCCGTATATTTTTTAATATCATCTTTGGCTTCAGGGTAAATCCTATTGAATTTATCAATAGCGTCGTTGAGGTCTGATAAAAGCTGTTCGTTATAGAAAAATTCTATTTTACTAAGTAAGCGCTCTTTTTTTTCTAGCCATTTTTTTTCTTTATAACGATAAAGTCTTTGTGTGCGTTCTGCCCATTTAGAGTCTATATTTTTTAAGCTTGGGTGAAGCAATAAAGAAGGGCTTTGTTTGCACTCTTTAGACCCTTCATAAAGTAATTCAATAATGCTTTCAGGAAGGCTGATATTTTGCCTGTTGAAAATCTCAATAAAATGAGGCCAAGGTATTTTTGATTTTTCTTTAAAGCGTACGGAATACTGCATAAAGGCTGATTTTAGAAACCCTGATCGAATTAAAAACTGAGTAGCTATTTCTATATTTTTTTGAGAAATATTCTTTTCAGTTATTTTTTCTAATAAACTCATAGCTAAGACCTTTGTTTCGGTCCCAGCCTTGAGTTTGTTCTGAATATAAAGCTCTAAATGCACGATTAATTACTTGTTAATTCTTTCTATATATTCACAGCTATCAGTATTAATTTTTAAAAGATCGCCTTCTTTTATATGTAAAGGAACTTGAACAACAGCACCTGTTTCCAAGGTGGCTGGTTTAAAAGTATTACTCACTGTATTGCCTTTAAACCCAGGGTCTGTTTGTGTTACTTTAAGCTCTACAGAGTTAGGGAGCTCTATGCTGACGGCACGCTCATTAAAAAGACATATTTTTACAGTCATATTTTCAGTGAGATAGTTAACCTGCTGGCCAATGATATCATCGTTGATACAAATTTGTTCGTAGTTTGTCTGGTTCATAAAGTTGAAGCCAGAGTCATCTTTGTATAAAAAGCTCATGTCAGAGTATTCAACATCAGGCACACCAAATTTTTCGCCAGACTTAAATGTCCTATCCAAATTACTGCCAGTAACAAGGTTTCTAAGTTTAGTTCTTACAAACTGATTTCCTTTTCCGGGCTTAACAAGTTGAAAGTCGACAATGGTATATGGCTCATTATCAATAAGTAGTTTAAGTCCTTTTTTAAAATCACTAGTGTTATGCATAGGTGTCCTTTACTGTAAGCTTTATAATTCACTTTTTTTATTATGTTGGATATTCATTAAAATTTTTCTCAAAAACTCAATGTTATGCTGTGCTTCTGTTTTTTCTGTAGGTATTTCAGAGTTCATAGCGACTTCAGGCTCAGGGTCTTCTTCTTGATTTATAAGCCAATCTCTTCTGCCTACAAGGTCTTGAAGGGGGCCTAGTTCTATTATTGCTTTATTTAAGCATTCTAAAGCTTTTTGAGGTTGTGACCTGGCGTAGTAGGCATCAGCTAAAGATAAAGCCCTGTGTGTATCGTAATTGGTAATTTCTTCTATAGGAGTTTCTATGGTTTTAGTTTTACTAAATTCTTTAAGTTGAAAATCGCTTTCTGAGTAGTCAGAGGCTGTTAAGCTTTCTAACTTTTTGACAGCTGCTTGTGCGTTTTTATTTTGAGGATTTAAAAAAAGTAAAACTTTGTAACACTTAAGAGCTTCATTGAGTTGTGATTCTTTAATGTATGCTTCTGCTAATAAACTTTGTGCTAAAATATTTTCTGGAGCCAGTTCTGTTGCTTTTTTAAGTTGTGGTATGGCTTTATAGCTTTCTTTCATTGCAATGAGACAGCGCCCCAAGGCAACGCGGCCACTTACAAACTCTGGATAAAGATGAACTCCATCTAGAGCTACCTTATGAGCCTGATCTAAGAGACCCATTTTTCTATAGGCCTCAGCCAGTGGGGCAAAGACTTTTGATTCAGGGTCTTTTTGATGCATAAGCTGATATTTTTCAATCAGTTCTGGGTCTACTATATTTGACATATAAAAATTGTCTCACTCTCTGTGTCTCCGTTCAATACGTGCAAGAATGCGAAAAACAGATAAAATTCATAGATTTAGCTCGACTTCTAAAACAAGTTCTGAATAGAATATACATGTGATTATTTTAGGTTTAGATCCTGGAGGATCCTATACAGGTTATGGGGTTATAGAAGTGTCAGAGTACTCTGAGCCAAAGCATATTGCTCATGGAGTCATCACTTTAACTAAAAAAAAGAGTTTAAGCTCAAAGTTGTTAAAGTTAAGTGAAGAGCTTGGCCAATTAATGAGCATGTATTCACCATCTGAAGTTGCTATTGAGAGAATCTTTTTAGGTAAAAATGCGGACAGTGCATTTAAACTTGGCCATGTCAGAGGTGTATGTATGATGGAGGCCGAGCGTATCGGGGCTAGTATTTCTGAATATGCTCCAAAAAAAATAAAAAAAATTGTGACAGGTTCTGGATCAGCCGATAAAGAGCAGGTCCGATGGATGGTGCTTCATTTATTAAACCAGCAATCTGTTGAAAAAGATGATGCTACTGATGCTTTGGCTATAGCTGTATGCCACTCAAGGCAAAGGCAGGCTGCAGCTACATTAAGGGAATTAAATAAATGATATCAATGTTAAGAGGTCAGTTAATTGAAGAAACCATAGATTCATTGGTTTTAGATGTAAGAGGCGTAGGCTATGAGCTTACATGCTCAGCAACAAGTATAGCTGCTGTTTCTGGTAAAGAAGTAGTTCAGCTTTGGGTTCATACTCATGTAAGGGAAGATCAGATTTCACTATTTGGTTTTTCTAACCCCAGCGAAAAGAAGTTCTTTTTGTCATTAATAAAAGTAAATGGAATAGGGCCTAAGATGGCTGTACAGGTTTTATCAGCAGCACCTTATGATAAAATTTTAAAAATGATTGATGAAGGTGATGTTAAAGCACTTGTTGCCCTTCCTAAAATAGGAAAGAAAAAGGCAGAGCAAATTGTGCTTACACTAAAAGGACAACTTGTTTTTGCTGACAATAATGAAGTCGGCTCTTCTTTTGTAGCTAGGGCTGATATTGTGTCAGCATTAGTTAATTTAGGTTTCAGATTAACAGATGTAGAAAAAACAGTAGATCAGATGCCTAAAGAAACGGATCTGCAAGCTGGCGTAAGGCAAGGTCTTGCCGCTTTAACAGCAGGGCTATAAGATATGACTATGGAGAGAGTAATAGACAGTGAAAAAACGGCGGCAGAAACTGCAGAAAACAGTTTAAGGCCCAAGCAATTTAGTGATTTTCCGGGGCAAGAAGTTGTAAAAGAGAAGTTAAAAGTTTTTGTTCAAGCGGCCACTCAACGTGAAGAGCCCTTAGACCATGTCTTATTAAGTGGGCCTCCTGGCTTGGGTAAAACGACATTAGCTCATATTTTAGCTAACAGTTTAGAAGTTCCTTTTAAGTCGACATCAGCTCCAGCACTTCATAGAAAAGGTGATTTAGCTGCTATACTAACAAGTTTAGCTCCTAATTCAGTACTTTTTGTTGATGAAATACATAGGCTTAGTAGAGATGTAGAAGAGTATCTTTATAGTGCCATGGAAGATTACTTTATTGATATCATTACAGGTGAAGGTTTAGGCGCAAGGTCTATGAGATTTCAATTGGTGCCTTTTACGTTAATAGGGGCCACAACAAGAGCGGGGTTATTGAAAGCTCCATTTAGAGATCGTTTTGGCATTATTGAACGTCTTTCTTTTTATGAGAAAGAGCCACTCACTCAAATACTCATACGTTCAGCTGAAATTTTAGGTATTGATGTTAGTGCAGACGGAGCTTTAGAAATTGCCAGGAGAAGTCGTGGTACTCCTAGGATAGCTAATCGCTTACTTAAGCGTGTAAGAGATTACGCGCAGGTAGCTAATAAAAAAATTATTGATGCAGAGTTAGCTAACTACGCGCTAAATAAGTTAGAGGTAGATCGACTTGGTTTAGACCAGATGGACCGTAGAATACTTAATTTAATTCATAATAAATTTACTGGTGGGCCAGTAGGTATAGATACCTTGTCAGCAGCACTTAGCGAAGAAGCAGATACTATAGAAGAAGTTTATGAGCCTTACTTGATACAAGAGGGTTTATTACAAAAGACTCCAAGGGGTCGTATACTTACTGAGGCTGCGAAAAAACATATATCAGACTTTTAAAGTGATGCGGAAAATTGGTGTTTTTTAATATGTATCAAAATAGACCGATTAGGCTTTATAAGCTTAATCAAACTAAACGAGGAAATCCTTTGAAGTACTTAATATTACTCTCTTTTTTATTATTGCCGACCTTATCTTTGGCTCAGCAAAGTTATGACCCATTTACAGATTTTAGTGAGTATGAAGAGGTCACTGAAGAAGAGGCTGATGTAAACTTTTTTAGAAACGGGCGGTTTGTAAGCTTAGGTTTAGTTGCAGGATACAGGGGAGTTACTTCTGATTTAGGAAAAGTTTATGACCCAGGTGTTTATTATGGGCTTCAGCTTAGCTACTTTTTTGATTTACGCTTTGCCTTGCAGTTTTCATTTACAACAGGTCAAAATAAAATTGGCTTTGTGTCAGATAGCGGAAACACTCTTCAGGGCAATTCAGAGACCTTATTTGTGGGTATACATTTAAAGCATTATTTTAACACGGAAAACGTAACTAAAGGTTTAGCAAATTTAAACCCTTATATTTTGGGTGGTTATTCGTATGTAAGTCAAAGCACAAGGCTTTCTGATAGTGAGGCTTTTGGTGGAGACAATGCAAGTTCATTTGATATTGGTTTTGGTATCGAGTGGCCTATCATGAGAAACCAAAGTTATATTGGGTTTCAAGCTTTATATAACTTAGTAAACTTTCCTTTTGAGGGGCAAGAGCTAGTGATAAATGAAGGTAGTGACCGAACAGGCTTTGAGCCAGAAGGCGATATGTTTCATGTGGGCCTTATTTTTGGTACAAATTTCTAAATATATGGAAGCGAGTAGTTCTTGATGAAAATACAGATTATTTCTGTTTATGGACGTGGTTTTTGGTTGGCTTCTGAACTTAAAAAAAGAAATTTTAAAGTTGAAATCATAGACATTACAGAGGCCTTTTCACATTGGAAGCCAGAAGACTTAAAAAGCCCTATTGGTGTGTTTTTTGATACTAAAATTACTTCTTCTCAGTGGGCAAGGATGAATTTAGAAGATGATTTCACACCTCAAGATATGGGTTTTTGTGTGTGGACTCCAGATGGCCCTTTGCATTTTAAGTCCAATTTACTTGAGCACTATTTGTCTGATTCTAGTCAGTTTACAAACATAGAAGAGTTACTCACTCCACAAAAAAATGAAAAAAAGAACCAGTTTAAATGGTTAAAAAAACTAACTCCATTTGAGTTTGATGAAGAGTATAAGCAGATTTGGATGCTAAAGTTATCAAGGCAGTTGGCCGCAACTTCATTAGGTCAGTTTGATGAAAATTTATCGAAACCCTACCTTAAGTTGCAAGCTGATTACTCTCCTGGGCATTTTGATTGGCAAAGCTATAAAAACTCTTTGAATTGGCTCGAGGAAAAAGGCATAGAATTAAGCTGCAAAAGTAATTTTAACCTGAACGATATAGATTTAACTAATGATGCAATAACTTTTTTAACAGCTGAAGAGTTAATGTTTTCAGGTTTTAAAGCGGAAGATATAAAAAGCCTTTATGGGCTTAATGATGCTAAGCCTGACTGGGTTTGGACTAGAACACGTCTGCAAATAGACACTAAACTGCCTAAAAATATATTACCTGAATCTTTTTCAGTCATAGAGTCTTTAGAGGTGCCATTGACTCACTCTAATTTACTTATGGTTTACAAAGCTAAAGAAGAAGGTATTTGGGATGTCTACTATAGAGTTCCTCATTGGTATGAAGATGACGCAGACTTAGTTAAAATGCTGGAAGATGATATTAAAAAAACTATAGAAAAAAAGATACCAACATCTATTGTAGAGTTTGTTGAGTCTTCAACTATAAATATGAAGCACAAGCAAAGAGGGCCTATGCCTTACTGTTTGTACTCTGAAGATAAAATTAAAAAATTTAAAAAGCCAAAAGTAAAAAACTTTATCAATTTAAGTCATGAAGTTTGGCCTACACTAGATTGGTCTGGGCGCTTAGAGGTTCAAAAAGAATACTTAGAGTCTGTGATTAATGGGCTTTTGCAGCCAGGAAGTAAAAATGATAAAACGCTATTCAAGAGATAAAATGAGTCAAATATGGAGTCTGGAAAACAGATTCAATAATATGCTTAAGGTTGAAGTTGCTGTTGCTAAAGCTCAGTCAGAAGCAGGAATTATTCCTAAAAAGGCCGCTTTAGATATATCTAAAAATGCTACATTTAAAGTTTCAAGAATTGCTAAAATAGAAGAGAAAACAAAACATGATGTTATAGCTTTTGTAACTAATTTAGCTGAAAATGTAGGGCCTAATGGAAGGTATATACATTACGGTATGACTTCTTCTGATGTGCTCGATACAGCCCTGTGTTTACAAATAAGAGACGGCTATAAAGAGCTAGAGCTTTCATATAAGAAAATTATTAAATCTTTAAAAAAACAGGTGAAAAAATATGAGTCTACAATCTGTACTGGGCGTACTCATGGTATGCATGCCGAGCCAACAACATTTGGTTTAAAGCTTTGTGGGCATTTAGTCGAAATGGATCGCCATTGGGAAAGAGTGACAAAGGCTTATAAGCAAATACAAATTTGCAAGTTAAGCGGTGCTGTTGGTACTTTTTCTTCTCAGTCTCAGCAAGTAGAACAAAAAGTAGCAAAATCATTAAAGCTAAAGAGAGAAGTGATAGCGACTCAAGTTATACCTAGGGATAGGCATGCAGAATTAATCTGTGCCATTAGTTTTTTAGGGGCAGGTCTTGAAAGGCTTGCTATTGAACTGAGGCATTTGCAAAGGACTGAAGTGGCGGAAGTCCATGAGGGGTTTTCTAAAGGGCAAAAAGGTTCTAGTGCAATGCCTCATAAAAAGAACCCAATAAGTAGTGAAAACATAACAGGTGTAGCAAGGCTTTTAAGATCTTATGTGGGCCCAGCTATGGAAAATATAGCTCTTTGGCATGAAAGAGACATTAGTCACTCATCTGCTGAAAGGGTTATTATGCCCGATGCTTTTATTTTAGCCGACTATGCTTTAAATAGAATGGCAGGAGTTGTTGAGAATTTAGTAGTCGATAAAAAAAGAATGATAGAAAATATGAATTTATCACAAGGGCAAATCTTTAGTTCTCATTTGTTGTTAGCCTTAGTAGATAAAGGCTTAAAAAGAGAAGACGCTTATAAAGAGGTTCAGTCTTGCAGTCACTCCCTTAAGCCAAATGAAAACTTAAAAGATAAAATAAGTGCAAACAAAAAAATATCAAATTTACTCAGTAAAAAAGAGATAGAAGATATTTTTTCTGGAAAAAGACATTTAAAAGAAGTTCCTAAAGTTATTAAAAGAGCTTTGAAGGGCTTATAGTATGGGTCACTTATTAAAAAAAGGTGACCTTATAGATATAGTGGCTCCTTCTTCAAAACTAGATAAAGAAATACTAAAAAAGGGCATCCAGTTTTTAGAAAACAAAGGCTATAGAGTTAGAGTTCCAAAAGGTTTATTTGGTAAATCCTACTTTTCTGCAAATACGGTGGAAATGCGACTTAAACATTTTAAGGCGGCGGCTCATGCTAAAGACTCTGGGGCTTTATGGTGTGCTCGAGGCGGTTATGGTTTAACAGAACTCATGCCAAGCTTTGTAAAGTTTAAGCCAAAATATAAAAAAACAATTATAGGTTATAGTGATATTTCGTTGCTGCTTAATTGGTCTTCTTCCCAGTGGGGTTGGAAGGCTATACACTGGAGAATGCTTGGAGAGCTGTGCCGTGGTGATTTTAGAAAATCAGAGTGGAAGCAGTTATGCCAATTATTTGATGTTGAAAAAAATAATCTTAAAGTTAAACCACTTAATGGGGCGCCAGAAATAGTTAAATCTAAGAAGATATATGGCGGTAACTTAGCTGTTATTGCTAAATCTGTAGGGACGCCTTGGTGCTTATCTAAGCAAGTAAAAGGAAAGCCTATTTTATTTTTAGAAGATGTCGGGGAGCGAGGCTACCAAGTGCATTCTTATTTAATGCAGCTTGAGCAATCAGGGGTTTTAAAAAAGTTTTCAGCTATCTATTTTGGCGACTTTACGAATGCTTATGAGCCAGGCACTAAAAAATCATTAGTTAATGAAGCTATAAAGTCTTTTTCAAAATATAAAAGCTTACCAATGTATTGGAAAGCTCCTGTGGGCCACGGTAAAAAGCACCAGCCTTTTATTATAGGTTGATTATAAGTCATCACTCGCTAAAATATTACTAATGGCTAAAAAAGAAGAATTCTTAAAAGTTTTGTATTATCAGCTCACCAAAAGTGATGACTATAGCTATGAAAAGCTGCAGAAAGAAATACTTAAATATACAGAGTCATTACAGCTTCATATATTAAAAAAAGGTGTTAAAAAACTAAGCTTAAGCGTTGGAAAAAAGTATAAATTTTATGATTTAGCATCGCTCACTAAAGTCATGTTTGCTGTTTCTGCTGTAGCTTACTTAATAGAAAACAATGTTTTAGGAATTAATGATAAAGTTTCTAAGTATTTACCTTGGCTTCCCTTTAAAGACTTGAAAATAAAAGACTTATTAAACCATAATTCTGGGTACCCAGCTTGGGAGCCTATTTATAAGTACTTAAAAGAGAAGGCTAAGAGTAATCCAGATAAATGGGTCACAGTGGCTCAGTTTATTTACCAAACAAAGCGTAAAAGTAAAAAACCATTGTATTCAGATGTAGGCTTTGTGCTTTTAGGTTTGGTTCTTCAAGAGGTGACCGGGCTAGCCCTTGATAAATTATGGAAAACAATAAAAAAGAAAACAAATCCAAAAGAGGAAGTTTTCTTTTTGCCAGGAAATATTACAAAGGGCTCTAAAAAATCTTATGCTCCTACAAAAAGGACTCAAGGGGCTAAAGAAGACTGCCAAGGTGTTGTTAATGATTTAAACGCCTATAGTTTGGATGGTGTCTCTACCCATGCCGGGCTTTTTGGTACGCCAGATGCAATAGTAGAGTGGCTTAAGATGTCACGTAAAAATATCAAAACCAATAAAACTTGGAAAAAACTATTTAATCCTAAATCTACTAAATCAATATGGATTAATGGTTTTATGAAGCCAGACAAAGATAACTCAGCAGCAGGGGACTTAATGTCTAGAGGGCAATCTATAGGGCATTGGGGCTTTACGGGGCCTTCTGCATGGATGGATTTAGAGAATGATGTACAAATTGCTGTAGCTGCAAATAGAAAATTACCTGATGAAAAAAATAACTTTAAAATATTACGCCGTGCTTTGCATGATGCTGTTATTAAGTATTACGGAGAAAAAAAGTAATGGATTTTATGGATTTTAAAAACTTAAAGCCTAGTTCGCATGTTCATTTTATGGGTATTTGTGGGACAGCTATGGGAAGCCTTGCTGGTATTTTTCATAGCCTAGGTTACAAAGTCACAGGGAGTGATAAAAATGTATATCCACCTATGTCTACTCAGTTAGAAAAACTAGGCATAGAAATCATGCAAGACTACAAAAAGGAAAACTTGATCCCTAAGCCTGACTTTGTTGTAGTGGGTAACGTTATCTCTAAAAATTTTGAAGAGGCTGAAGCGCTATTATCTACAGACATTCCTTATACAAGTTTACCAAGTACAATTGGTGAGTTTTTAATAGACGATAGGCATTCAGTTGTTATTTCTGGGACTCACGGCAAAACGACAACCACATCTATGATGACATGGATGGCAGAGTGCTGTGAGTATAAGCCTGGTTATTTAATTGGTGGTGTCCCAGAAAACTTTGATTACTCATTTAGAGCACCTAAAGATTCTGATTTTTTTATTATAGAAGGTGATGAGTATGACACGGCCTTTTTTGATAAAGTCCCTAAGTTTTTGCATTACAGGCCAAAATCATTAGTTATTACAAGTATAGAGTTTGATCATGCAGATATTTATGAAAGTTTAGACCAAATTAAAGAAGGCTTCATTAAGCTGGTGGGGTTAGTCCCTGAAGATGGCTTAATAGTTATTAATGCTGATGATGAGAATATTAAAGATGTTATAAGCCGTTCAAAAGTAAAAGCTAAGATAGTAGGTTATGGTGAAGAATCAGGAGATTATCAAATTATAAACCGCGATGTAGTGTCGGGCCGAAATCAATTTAGCATTAAGCATAAGGGCAAGAATATTGCTGATATAGCTATTAAGTTAATGGGCTCGCACAATGCTATGAATGCAACAGCGGCTTTTGTAGTAGCTACTGAAAACAAATGGAATAGCCGTCAAGCATTACAATCATTAGCTTCTTTTAAAGGGGTTAAGAGAAGGCAGCAGGCTTTAGGTGAACCTAATGGTATTTTGGTTCTAGAAGATTTTGCTCATCATCCCACAGCAGTGAAATTAACTTTAGAGGCCTTAAAAGAAAGCTATAAGGGTCGAAAGCTTTGGGCTGTTTTTGAGCCAAGGTCAGCCACATCAAGGCGTGCTATTTTTCAAGATGACTATGCAAAGGCTTTTCGTGCGGCTGACGAGGTGGTTATTTATAAAGCTAGTAATCAAGAAAAAATAAGTGAAGACAATAGATTAAGCTCTCAAAGTTTAGTAGATGATATTAAAACTAACGGAACTAGTGCTGTTCTAGGTACAGATGTAGGCGACATATTATTAAGCCTTAAAGAAAAAACAAAGTCAGGGGACTTGGTTATTCTTATGAGTAACGGTGGCTTTGATGGGATCTATTCTAAAATTATAGATGTTTTGTCTTAACAGTAAAAAACCCTAAAGAAAGCTTTAGGGTTTTTTATTGAATGAGTTACTGCTGGCTATTTAATTTTCTTTTTAATATCTCTTCTTACAGCATCCAATAAGCCTTGACGTTTTTTATCACGATCAGCTTTTACTCTGTCTTGTAGTGCGGGGATATATGATTGTAGCTTTACAAGTTCAATTTTTAAAGAATTAGTGCCACCAGTGATACGAATCTCTTCTTGTAAGTCTTTAATTTTGGCTAAAGACTTATTTAAAGTCTCTAAGTAAATAGAGTTATCAGTAAAATTAGAGCTAGTTTCAATAGCAAGGTCCATATTTCTGAAGTTTTCTACTTTAGAAGTTTCTTCTTCTACAAAATTATTCCACTGCTTTGTTTCTTCAGCTGTTAGTTTTTTTGTTTCTGGATCTTGCCCTTGCCCATGGTGTCCGTGATGACCATGGTGGTGTCCATGACTTTGTGCAGGCTCAGAAACAACAACTGTTTCTGTAACAACCTCTTGAACACATGGGATTGTATTTCCATGCTTATCAATTGTAGGTTTGCAGATAGCTTTAGGTGGTGCTGGTACCATAGCAGCTGGCAGAGCTCTTTCAATAATAGCAGGAAGTGGCTTGTTGTTTAAGATACTTCTTACAGCTTCAGGGTTAGAGGTTGCTAAGTTTTTAGCTTTCTCTAAAACACTTGGGCCATGGTGACCGTGATGGCCATGATGCCCACCATTAGTTACTCTTTTTGTTACAGTTGTAGTTGTTGCGGGAACAACTCTTTCAACAGTTCTTGCTGGTTCTTTAATAACTCTAACTGTAGTCGTTTTAAACTCACAAGGTAGCTCGGCTGAATCTATGCAATTAGGGTCAACTTTAACTCTGGTAGTAATAGTTTCAAAAACAGCAGGGATTTGCACTGTCTCTATCTCTGCAGGGCTAGGTGTAACAATAATTCTTTCAGAGGCTACAGGTGTAGGTGCTGGTACGCCATGAGAAGGAGCATCTCCAAGCCATTTACTTTCAAAAGTAACACAGTAGTCTAATTGACCACCAAATATGTCAGTTACAGGTTTATTTGTAGCCACTTCATAAGCTAAGCCATCTGTCTCGTTGACTCGGCAATCAGCAGGTTCATAAACGTCAGCCCAACCATGAGCTCTCGCCCAAGCAGTAATAGTATCATCAACCCAGCCATGCAGTTTCCAAAATAATGGGTTTACGTGGGCGGCAAATGAATCACCTAGGTAGTCATAGCTATTGTTTGTCCATTCGTAAGAGTCAGTAAAAACTTGTAAGGGGGTGTTGCCAGGCCTGAAGGCTGCTGAAAAACCACCATTTTCAGGGCGTCTATAATCTTTTTGGTTGGCCCACTGCATATGCATATAGTTATGAATAGTGTTTTCAACTTGGAAGCCCACGTCACTAAGTGTTCGGCCTTCATGATTGCCCTGCCCAACGTAAAAGTTATTAAGCCAGCTTACATCTCTAAACTGAGCTTTGTATCTTCTAATATCTTGTGTAACACGGTCTTCTTGAGGTTGCTTTTGAACAAATTCACTTCTGATAGGTTGGCCCAGGTCATTTGTAACTTGTCTTATGTTTAAAATATTAAGAGATTCAAATCCCCATACTCTATCTGTAGGTTCAGGCACATCTTCCCAGCTTGATACACAAGGTAGGCCTTTATTAATAAGTTCTGTGTCTGTTGTTTTAATCATTTCACGATGCATACTTAAAAAGTCTTCACCGGCACCATTAAGTGTAGGGTTATATTCTGGTGCATTGCTATCAGCACCTGCAGGAGCTGCCATCATATTTGTAACTTCCCAGCTAGGGCTAAGGGCTCTGAAAAAGTTTTTTTGTTGCTCAGTGTAGACATGCCAAGCGTTTCTAGCAGCATGCCAAAATAAATGCCACATTCTATGCGAAGTATTTCCCATAACATCTTGGTAGGCTAATTTTTGTTCGTTAAGCATTTTTTTATGTTCGTTTAATAAACGAGTGTCTTCTGTAAGGTCCCCAGTAAATTGAATCGTGTTTGCAGAAAACCCAAGCTGGTCTAATGGAATTTGGCCACTAACAGTTATGCCTGCTCTTCTGATTTCTTTTGAGTTTAAGGTGTTATTTAAAAAAAGTTGTTGTTGGTAAGAGTTCCTATTACTCACAATACATCTTTGTCTGTAGTAAGAGACATCTCTTTTATGATCAAAAGTCCTGAGGTCATCTAGTCTTGTCGACTGAGCTTGCGCCATCATTGGTAGAGTTAAAGCCAGTAGTACAGTTTTTTTGAGAATAGTCTTCATCAAAGAGTCTCCATTATTTAGTGTGCCAAACTGAGGCAAACTAGGGTTTTATATTGCTTGTATGCACTATATAAAGCACAGATCATGCCAGCAATTTTATGGCTCTAGGTGCATTTAAATAGAAGTGGGCTTTATCTACTGCCAAATATCAGTGAAGTAATAAAATTTTTAGGCAGCGTATTTACATTTTTACATAAAGCTGACATATCTCTAAGGTCTCTGATTTATTGCGAATTTCCGGATTTACGGTACTAAAAAACGATAAGTCAGTAATGCTCATAAGCTTTGGAGTCCTTTGTGAAATTAACACCATTAATGAAACAGTACTGGGAGGTTAAAGACCAGCACCAAGACAAAGTCTTATTGTTTCGCATGGGTGATTTTTACGAAATTTTTTATGAAGATGCAGAACTAGCTGCTCCTATTCTTAATATTACTCTGACTCAAAGAAATAAAAAATCAAATGATAAAACACCTATGTGCGGCTTCCCTCATCATAGCGTAGCAACTCCAATCTCTAAACTTTTAGCAGAGGGCCATAAGGTGGCTATATGTGATCAAGTTGAAGATGCTAGCCAGGCAAAAGGTTTAGTGAAGCGTGCTGTTACTCGAGTACTAACTCCTGGGATGGTTTATGACCCAGAAACACTCAATGAGCTTGATAGTGTTTATTTATGTTCTTTTGATGATAAAAATATTGCCTTTTTAGAAACCTCAACTGGCGAGGCTTTTTATTATACTTGTGAGAAGACATCAGATTATAAAAAATTGATAGAGATGCTTAACCCTGTAGAGTTTGTTGTTACAAGCACTCAAAAAGTAAAAATGATGAACAAGGGGAGTTATAAGCAAAAAACTATAAGTGCTCACGATAGTTTATTAGGTGACTATGATGGTATTACTCCTGCAGCAAGGCTATTAAGTTATGCTACTCAGCTGCAAGGAGAGAGTATACTTAAAACAATATCTCCCTTTGAATCTAAAAAAACAAACAAGGCCATGCATTTAAACTCTAAAGCAATAGGCCATTTAGAAATTTTTAAAACCTATAAAGGTGATAAAAAAAATAGCTTTTATGAGACAATCAATAAGACGAAAACAGCTATGGGAGGTCGCCTTTTAAAACAATGGCTACAATTTCCCTTGGCACAAAAAGAGCTTATTATTGCTCGTCAAAAGAGGGTCTCTCTTTGGGCTGAAAACATTGGGCCTTTAAAAAGCTTGCGTGAAGAACTTAAGTTAGTCAGAGATTTAGAAAGACGCATAGGTAAAATATCAACGCCTAATTGTCAGCCTCGAGATATTAAAAGTTTAAGCCAGTCTTTAGAGTCTGCTCTTAAATCAATACAGTTGGCAAAAAATGATGTTGTAGATGTAGACACAAGTGTTGCAGAAAAAATAGTTTCAAAATTTATAGATATATTTGAAGACGATCTGCCTGCAACAAAAAATAAAGGTAAATTTATAAGGCCAGGTTATCATCAGCAGCTTGATGAATTTATTAATTTGTCTGAAAAAAGCCAAGATATATTACTAGCCTTAGAAGCTAGCGAAAAAGAAAAGACGGGGATTTCTAATCTTAAAATTAGGTATAATAATGTGTTTGGTTATTATATTGAAGTTAGTAAAGCTCATACAAGTAAAGTGCCAGACCACTATAAACGTAAACAGACATTAACGAATGCCGAACGTTATGTGACTCAAGAACTTCAAGAAATTGAAGATAAGGTATTGTCGGCAAACTCTAAGAGGGTTGAACTCGAGCTCCGCTTATTTAATGATATGGTGAGTGAGGTTTTAACTTGTACAGGCGACCTGTTACTACTGAGTAAAAAAATTGCAGAGCTTGATTGCCTTTCATCACTTGCTTGGCTTGCCATAGAAAAAAACTATAGGCCAGCAACAATTATTGATGAAGGCATTGTTTTAAAAGCCTCAAGGCACCCTGTTGTGGAAGCTGAGCTTAAGCATAAGTTTGTACCTAACGATATTACAATTAAATATGGAGAATGTGTTTTGCTTACAGGGCCAAACATGGCTGGTAAAAGTACAATTATGCGCCAGGTAGCGCTAGTAGTTTTATTAAATCAAATTGGTTCTTTTGTACCAGCTGATAAGGCAGAGCTTGCTATCTTTAATAAGATATATACTCGTATTGGTGCTAGTGACTCTTTGTCGGATGGTTTGTCTACTTTTATGGTTGAAATGACAGAAACATCAGAGCTACTGAAAGCTGCTGACGATCGTACTTTAGTGGTTCTTGATGAGATAGGTAGAGGAACAAGTACTTATGATGGTCTTAGTTTAGCTCAAGCTATTTTGGAATTCATAGTTACTAAATCTAAAGCAAGTACTTTATTTGCTACTCATTATCATGAGCTTGCAGAGCTAGAGTCTAAGTACTCAGGTATTAAAAATGCTCATATGAGTATTGCTGATGGCGGGAAAAAAGATATTCAGTTTTTGTATATGCTTGAAAATGGTCCAGCCAATAAATCTTACGGCATTCAAGTGGCTCAGCTTGCTGGGCTTCCAGTATCAGTAATTAAAAGGGCATCTGAACTTTTAAAAGTTTTTGAAGCATCGCAAGTCAGTTCAGGAGAATCATTTAATTTATTTTCGTATGATGAAGGCTTAGAAGTTGAAGATGAAGGCAGTGGAATTAGTGCTGAAGAGCAAAACTTACTAGATAGTGTAAAGAGCTGTGACTTGAATTCTCTAACTCCAATAGAGGCTCTTAATATGATTTCAAGTTGGAAAGAGTTGATAAAGTAAGCAGCTTGGTAGGCCTTTGAAACTTCTACACATGTGCTTCTGTAGCTCTATATGAAAATACTATACCTTAGAGTAAATACTGTGAATTTAGCCCCTGAGTTCACTATGTTTGTAACGTGCTCAATGAAGTTCAATTAAAGTACAAGGGGAAGATTGATGAAACAAATATTATTAATAGCGATTACAGCGGGATTTTTGGCGAGTTGTTCAAATGGTGGCAGTTCAAAAACTCAATTAGTAGCAAAAGAATCAAGTAAAGCTGTTTCTAGTTCTGCGATAAAAAGCTTACAAAATGAAGTTAAAAAAGCTACTAAAAGTACAGAAATTATTTCGTTAAATCAGTATCCCGATTTAACAGTCATTTTAAACCCTCAAGCTGATGTTCAAAAATCAATTCGCAATATGCTTGCTGGTGGTGGCACGCTGGTTTATGACCCAAATAATGGCGAAGGCTCTGACATAGGGTTTTATATTGCTGATTTAACTCCTGACCAAATTAATGATGCAGACTTCTTATCAAAACTAAATTTAAAGTCAGCAATGTTAAATCGTAATTTTTCTTCAGGCTTGAAGTCTCCAGAAAACTCTAGATTAGATTTCCCAGAAGATTCTGCAAACTTTATCCCTGTTGAAAGCGTAGGTCTGTTTGATTTAGCACCACAGGACAAGCAAGTTTCTTTAGGTGAAGACACAGTAGTTGCTGTTATTGATACTGGGATTGATGCTAGTCACCCAGCATTTAATGGCCGTGTGGACTATTGGTTTGATGCTACAGAAGAAACAAAAACAAAATTATTAAAGTTAGTTGTAGGTGAAAATGCAATTGTTGATTTCAATTCGGCAAAGCTTCCTGAAGGTATAAAAACAGAAGATATTAAAATTCCTGAAATAGAAAAAAAGGACTTAGCTACAGCTTCATTATATGTTGCCCTTATTTCAGAGTCTAACTTTTATGCTCAGTTGAGTGAAGCTGATAAAAGAGCAAAAGGCTATTTAGATATTAATTATAATGGCGAAAAAGATCAGTTTTTAGTTTTTGGCTTTAAAGATGATAAAGGCTTAAGGCTTTATGTTGATACTGATATGGATCTTGATTTTAACGACGAAGCCGTTGTTGTAGATTATAATACAACAACTCAAGAAACTCGTGACATGGGTATGGTTAATTTTAGAAGTCGTACTAATATTAACAAGTACCCAATGCTTATAACAAAATCGGGTGAAGATACTTATATTAATTTAGGGGTTACTTCTGGGTCTCATGGTACTCATGTGGCAGGCATTATCGCAGCCAATGACCCTAAGTCTAAACTGATTGGAGCAGCGCCTGCCGCACGTTTAATGTCATTTAAGGTATGTTCTGGTTTTAGTTGTACAGATGCAGCTATTATTAAGGCACTTCATAACGCGTTTTATAATGGGCAAATTATACCAGATGTTATTAATATCTCGTTAGGCTCTATGGAAGGCTACAGAAGAGCTGTTTACACTGACCTTATGAATGACCTTTCTTCAAAGTTTGGCACAGTTATATTTATTTCTGCCTCTAACAGTGGGCCAGGTTTTAGAAGCTTAAACTCATTAGGTAATAGCGGTGCTGTAGTTATGGTTGGGGCCAATGTTTCAAAAGAGACACTGGCTCAGCAGTATAATTTGCCAGATGGCGCAGAAGCTGCTGACCAAAACTTATTGTTTTTTAGCTCTTTAGGTCCCTCATACACGGGTGAAATGAAGCCTAATATTATTGCCCCAGGTGGAGCTGTTTCAGCGACTACTGCACAAGCCGATTACTCTATGCAGTTTAATGGGACCTCTATGTCGAGCCCTCTTGCTGCAGGTACAATGGCTGCCGTTATTGGTGAGGTTAAAAAAGAAAACGCTAATTTATTTAATACAGTAACAGAAATGAGAGCCTTAAATTTAGAGGGCACAACTAGAGCCACTAAAACACTGTATCCGCATTCTATGGCTTTACGTGATTCTTTAATGCAATCTGCTGTTGAAGTTGCTGACCTGACTCGTGCTCAACAAGGTTATGGTTTAATACAGGCTGGTGGAGCTAAAAGTTTATTAACTGAGTACCTAACTGAAATTGAAGCCGGTAATAGAGATTACTTTGAAGTTGTTTTAAATAACTCTGGACGTGGATACGACAGAACGGGCTCTATTAAAGAAGTGCAAACCTATGCGTTATCTGTTGGTAATGACGGTGAACGCTTAAAAGAAAGTAAAGCGAGTATCTCAGGTGTTAGTGTTTTCCTAGAAAGAGTTGAGATCATGAACTCTTTAGGTGAAGTTACTGTTGTTGAAGGCAGTGAAGCTTTAAAATACTTCTCAATTGTAGATGCCGGTGATGAAGATAACGAGCTCACTCAGACATACGTACGCTTTGTGAATAGAAGAACACCATCATTTGCATCAAAAAGAAATATTAAGGCTTATAAAAAAGGCCATGCCTATTTGGCGCACTACAAAGTTATGCATGAAAATGCAAATGTAACTAATATTTTAGATGTAGTTCATCAGCCCTATAATCTTAAAAAAGTAGACGGATTGAGTTTGCCTTATCTAACCAAAGCAAAGTCTATCGACAAAGCTTTGGTTAAGAGAAATGTAAGTATCCCTGTAAATACTTTTCATAGGTATATGGTAAATGTAACAGACGATATTAAAAATTTAAAAATTGATGTGGGTATACCAGGTAAAGCTACAGGCCGTCTTTATGTACAAGTTTATAACTCTGATGGTGTAGAAGCTTCTTTTCAGGTGGCTCAAAAATCAACATTACATGCCACTCGCATGGCTTCATTTACTGTCCCTACAAATAAAGCTTTTGGAGGCGCTACAAATACTGGATTATGGGAAATCACAATTTCAACATCTTCTAGTGCATGGCTTGGCAAATCTAAATATGACCTCATTGTAAGTGCTTTAGATTTTGGTTTTAAACCTGGTATTGATGTTAAGATAAAGTCTGGATCCTCTAAAACGTTAGAGTACAAAACAAATGGTGTTTCATCAGACTTAAAGTTAGTGCCAAAGCGTGAGGTTGTTATTGAATCTGTTGAAGTGAAAAGTCAGCATATGTCTTTTCACCCATTGCCTCAGCCACAAGGTGAATCAAGCTTTAATGTAGAGATCGAGACGCAAACTTTACCTACATCTTCTTTTTGGGGGCGTGTTGACCATAGACTTTTTGAAAAGTCAGCTGCAGGAGATTTTGTTGAGTATGCGGGTGTTTACAATAATGCTGGCAGACGATTCTCAAGTATTGCTACAAGTGATAAAATAATTTATTTTGCTATAGACACAATTACAAATTATGACATTGAGGGCTCTCTTTCTAAAAGGGGTAATCCATCAATTGATGTAATGTTGGGTTATATGTTGTCGCAAAAGAAAATGAACGCAAGCGTAAGCTCTCAAAGGTTAGAAAAATCAAGATTAGCTACTATTAAATCCGCAACAGATTATAAACCTACGAAGTTTTCTGTGGATAAAGAAGTTTACATAGAGCTTGATTTAGTTTTAGTAACAAATATTGGAGATACAATTACTGATGTTAATGGTGATAGCGTAACTATTGCTGAGGGCGTAAGTAGTACTCAAAAGATTATGATGGGGCCTTACTCAGCAGAGTAGTTTCTTTAAGGCGACGGGCTTAAGGTGCTTAGCACCTTAAGCGTAGGTATTATCAAGCTTAGGTTTGGCTAATAAATATTTTTAGTGAATTTAGACTTATAATCTAAGTCTTTACCTTGAGTGCGTATCCTGTGTAAGTGGTATGCGCAGTCCTTAGAGCATGTTTCAGAAATAATAGGCTCATTGAGTATTTCATCAGAAACTTTTGCTTCCTTCTCACATTTTGAACAAACAATTTTGTTATTAGCGGGTTGTCCTGTATGCGGGCAAAGGTCATAGTTTTTTGTAGGGGCTAGTTCTTGGTTTACAGCTACTCTATGGTCAAAGACAAAGCATTCGCCTTCAAATTCGTCATTAGGATACTCTTCAAAGTACTTAAGAATGCCGCCATCTAATTGGTTAACATCTTGGTAACCCATACGCTCCATTTCAAGTAAACCTTTTTCGCAGCGGATGCCTCCGGTGCAGTAGATAAGAACCTTTTTGTCCTTAGGTATATTGTTGTCTTCTAAATACTTAGGGAAATCAGTAAATTGATCAATCTTAGGGTCTAAAGCACCTTTAAATTTTCCAATTTTAGTTTCATACCAATTTCGAGTATCAATAAGGACATAGTCTTCATCTGACTTTAAAACTTTGTTCCACTCTAAAGGGCTTAAGTGCTTATTTTTTTTATTAGGTACAAGATCAGGAGTATTTAAAGTTACAATTTCAGGTCTTAATTTTACTTTAAAAATATTAAAAGGGTTTTTAG
The DNA here is from genome assembly GCA_023299885.1 of Bdellovibrionales bacterium. Lineage (GTDB taxonomy): Bacteria > Bdellovibrionota > Bdellovibrionia > Bdellovibrionales > UBA1609 > JALZUS01. The sequence continues at coordinate 70,951 of JALZUS010000027.1, forward strand.
TGCAATCAGAATGCTTAAAGACCATTTTTTTAAGCTGAGTACTTCCAGTATTTTTTTGCAGTGATTGAGTTAAAACAGTTTGCAATAAATCTTCATAGATTTCTCTGTGTGCTTTTGTGTTAAAACAAACAGTCCCGTTAAAGCCTTCATTAGCGAGTATAATTAAGCCTTTAGCGTCTAGCTCTAGAGCTTTGCTTTCTAGCAATGTTTTAGTGGCTTCAGAATTAGAAACATCAAAGAAGTGATAAAAATTTGTAACATAATAATTTTCTTGCATATAAGTATTAGATATCACTTTTAGTGGTGGGCAGAAAGACAAAAGCTTTAAAATAGCAAAAATTGCTCACCAATAGAGCAAAAAAGCTAACTAAGAGCGCTTAGCTAGCTTTCATAGTATTTTCTATGTAGGCGTAGGGACGTCCAAGCCTTCTGCTCTTAATATCTTTAAGGCATTAGTCGTTGGGCAAGGGCCTTCTTTAATTTTATAGCTAAAGACAAGCTGGTTCTCGCTGACATCATCTCTAAAGTGAAAGTTATCAACTTTTGGAAAATCTTTTTCTAGCTGGGTAAGTTCTAAGTCATGAGTGGAAATAAAGCCTAAGGCGCGGTCGCTCATGGCAAGCTGTTTAATAACATATTCACTGCCAATATATCGCTCGTTATTATTTGTGCCTCTAAAAATTTCATCAATGAGATATAAAAAGGGTGCATCAGTGTTTTGGCTATGTTTTACAATATGAGTAATACGCCTCACTTCTGCATAAAAGCTAGAGTAGCCTTTATCTATATCATCAGAAACTCGCAAGCAGGTTTTAATAGGTCCACAAAAAGTAGTCATTGCTTTAGCAAAAACAGGGAGCCCTCTTTGGCTTAAAAAGTGATTGATTCCAACAGCTTTTAAGAAAGTAGATTTCCCAGACATATTAGAACCTGTGATAATACCCATGCTTTTGCCGCCATCAAAAATAAAATCATTAGCTATAACATCAGAACGATCTATAAGAGGGTGAAAGCCTTGGTTGATATCAATTTTTAGTTCATTAACAACGCTTGGGAAGACAACTGGCTGGAAAGCACTAAAGAGAGAAAGGCTTAAGTAAGCTTCTACTATATGAAGCTCTTCTAGAACCTTGGGTATAATTTCTTTATGCTTTTTTCTCCAGCTGTCCATACGCCAACTCCAGAAGAAGTCCCACGGTAATACTAAATTTAAAACTAAATGAGCTATTGGGTGGGCCCTTACACTTAAAAAGTTAGACCAAAACTCTACTTTTTTAAACTGCAGGCTAGGTTGTAAGCTAGCAATATTTGTAACTTGTTCGCCAAAAAGCTGAGTATACTCATTTGTCTCTAGTTTTTTAAAGATAGGCATCACTTTTTTTAGAGACTCGCTCCAGCTCTGAACTGTTGAAAAGCTTTTAGAGACATTTTGAAGTTGGCTAAGTGAAGCTAAAGAGAATATAACTAAAAATGCAATGGGCTTAATAGCAATAGCTCCGGCCAAAGACAGGGCTAGCCCAAGAGCGCAAACAAGCCAGCTACCAAAAATAAGAAGCTTTGCTGTATTAAAGTTTTTAGGTAAAAACTCTTTTGTAATATTAGTAGCTAAAAACTGAGTATCAATAATAGTTTTAGACTCTTTAGAATAATAGTACTGAAGCTTTTTAATAGCAGCAGGGTTTGAGGCTAATTTTTTAAGCTCTGACTGTCTTTTGACTATGGACTCTCTGTCTATGCTGTCCATAAAAAGCTCTATAAGCTTAACGAACCCACCTGTTGTTACAGTTTCATTGATTAAATTAAATAAAGATTTTTCATCAAAAAGCTGAAGGTCATTGATGGCAGCAATTTGGTCATCATCAAGAGAATACAAGGGCTTGATTTCTTCAGTGAGGTTTTTAGCTCTGTAGTTGCCAGTTTGTTTCTCTTTTAGGCTTTTGTTAATTTTATTGAGGACATGAATTGAGTTAACAAAACGGCTTTGCTTTCGTGTTAAAAAAACTAAAAATGTAAAAGCGACTAAAAAAGCAACAATGCATAAGAGTCCAAATATGGGGTTAAACCTGTAAACAAAAAAACTTGCAAACAGAGCAAGGCCTGCCCATAGACGGTAACCGCGCTGGGTATTTAGTTTGTTTTGTTGGTTAATAAGCTTGTTATCAAGATTTGAGAGTTTCATAGTATAAGTATCGACTATTATAGCTAAAAATCTATCTTCGTTCGACTTTGGGCGAGTGGGTTATTGTGTCATTGATGTATTTTTAAGCTATAAAAGTACTCATTTATATCAGCTATGGTAGTCTTCAAAACAATGAAAAAGACAAATGATATAGCGGCCTTAGCTGTGAACTCTTTATGTAAAAAATATGGAAACTTTACAGCTGTAGACAAGATGGACTTCTCGGTAAAGCCTGGCGAAATTTTTGGGTTATTAGGGCCTAATGGTGCGGGTAAAACTTCTATTTTAAATGTTATTGTAACTTTAGAAAAAGCCACTGAAGGTGTAGTAAAAGTTTTTGGTCATGATGTGGCTTTAGAGCCCGATAAATCAAAGCCCTTGGTTGGCTTTGTGCCACAAGAGCTTATTAATCATGGCTTTTTTACAGTTCAGCAAATTTTAAAGTTTCATAGCGGATATTACGGGATACTAGAAAATAAAGACCGTATTGATTATTTAATGAAGCGCTTAGATCTGTATGAAAAGAGAGATTCAAAAGTAAGGCAGCTAAGTGGAGGCATGAAGCGTAGGTTACTTATAGCAAAAGCTTTACTCCATAAGCCTAAAATACTCTTGTTAGACGAGCCAACAGCTGGAGTTGATATAGAGCTGCGCGAAACACTTTGGGACTTTGTAAGAGAATTAAGAGATTCTGGCACTAGTATTTTATTAACAACCCATTACTTAGAAGAAGCTGAAGAGCTTTGTGATAGAGTGGGAATAATAGACCGTGGTGTGCTTAAAAAAATTGGGCCTACATCTGAGCTTATTAGTGAACTTACGCAAAGGAATATAGAGTTTAAGTTTGTTGGCAAAGCTATTAATGAGAGTAAATATCTAATTAAAAAAGAAAATAACGAGTATCGCTTTAGAGTCCCTAACTCTGTTAGCTTAAATCAGTTGTTTTCAGATTTAGGGCTAGAGCTTTCTGATATAAAAGATTTAAAAATTAAAGAAGGAAGCCTAGAAGAAGCCTTTAGAGAGGTGTTGTCCCATGAATCTTAGTTTTATAACATTATATACAGCTTTATTGCGAAGAGAGATTGCTCGTTTTATGAGTGTGATGTTTCAGACGCTTGTAACACCGCTAGTAACTTCAAGCCTTTATTTGCTTATATTTGGTGTGAGTTTGGGTAAAAGTATAAAGCTATCTAATGATCTTTCTTATTTAGGTTTTATTATTCCAGGGCTAGTAATGATGGGTGTTTTAAATAATGCTTATCAAAATGCTTCAAGCACTATTATTAGCTCTAAGTTTTCAGGAGACTTGCAAGATTACAAAGTAACCCCGCTTAACTTTAAGCATATACTGGCAGCTATATCAACAGCAGCCTTATTGAGGGGAGTGCTTGTAGGTATTATTACTTTTTTAGTGGGAGAAATTTTTTATTACTTTAGCCATGGTGAGTTGCTAGCTATTAAGCACCCTTTCTTATTAATACTATTTATTTTCATTGGTGGGATTTCTTTTGCATTACTTGGGCTGTCTGTAGCTTTTAAAGCTAAAAACATGGATCAGATCTCGGCAGTGGGTAGTTTTGTGTTAGTTCCTTTAATTTACTTGGGTGGAGTTTTCTTTTCGTTAGACCAGTTGCATCCTGTTTGGCAAAAAATCTCTCAGTTTAATCCTCTTCTTTACTTTATTAATGGTGTTAGGTACGGAGTGTATGGCTTTGCTGATGTTTCGTTAACAATGGCTCTTGTCGTTTCTTTTGGGTCTTTAGCTTTCTTTTACGGAGTGGCTTTATTTTGTTTAAAGAATGGATCTTTTACGCGCTGGTAGTGTCGTAAGTTTGAGGTAATTATATGTTTGAAAGTTTATCTGATAAATTAAGTGATCGATTAAGAAAAGTTCGCGGCCAAGCCAATATTTCTGAAAAAAATATTGAAGAAGCGATTAAAGATGTACGTCTCAGTTTATTAGAGGCAGATGTTAACTTTAAAGTCGTTAAATCATTTATCGCAAGGGTAAAAGAAAAAGCCTTAGGTACTGATGTCTTAAAGGGCGTTAATGCGGGCCAACAGTTTACAAGTATTGTGCATGAAGAGCTTAAAGAGATATTAGGTAAAGAAACAGTCCCACTTAACTTCAAAGAAAACCCCTCTATCTTTTTTATGGTGGGCCTGCAGGGTACAGGGAAAACAACAAGTTCTGCAAAGCTTGCTTTACATCTTAGAAAAAAACATAACAAAAAAGCAGGCTTAGTTTCTGTAGATATTTATAGGCCTGCTGCAATGGATCAGCTAAAGATTTTAGCTAAACAAAACGATCTTTCTTATTATGACTCTCAGCCAACACAAAAACCAAAAGATATTGTTAAAGAAGCATTAGTTTGGGCTAAGAAAGAACTTGTAGATATTATAATTTTTGATACAGCCGGCCGCTTACAAATTGATGACGAGCTTATGGCTGAAATCGAAGAGCTTAAAAACATGACCAATCCTCAAGAGGTTTTATTAGTAGCAGATGCTATGTTAGGTCAGCAGTCAGTTTCTGTAGCCCAAGGCTTTAATGAAAAAATGGGTTTAACAGGACTTATTTTAACTAAAGTGGATGGCGATGCCAGGGGCGGTGCTGCTTTAAGTATTAGGGAAACAGTTGGCGTGCCTATTAAATTTTTAGGTATGGGCGAGAAGGTTTCTAATTTAGAGGTTTTTCATCCAGACAGGTTGGCTTCTCGCATATTAGACATGGGTGATGTCTTAAGCTTGGTTGAAAAGGCACAAGAGGTAGTTTCAGAAAAAGAAGCCCTAGAGACAGCTAAAAAGATATCTAAAAATAAATTCACTGTAGAAGATTTTTTAAGTCAAATTCAAATGATGAAAAAAATGGGTGGGTTTGGCAGCATTATGAAAATGATGCCGGGTATGGGTCAGCTTACTAAACAAATGAAGGGTATGACTCCTCCAGATGATGAAGTTAAAAAAATAGAAGCCATCATAAGATCTATGACAGCTAAAGAGAGGGTTAACCATAAAATTCTTAATGGCTCTCGCAGGCTAAGGATAGCTAATGGGAGCGGCACAAGAGTTCAGGATGTTAATAAATTTATAAAGCAATTTGAGCAGTCACAAAAAATGATGTCTAAACTTATGAAGGGTGGAATGGGCAAGGGCTTTCCAGGGATGGGTGGAGGCCTACCATTTTAACTTCTAGAGATTTTTTTAAAAAATATCTTTTTTCTAAAAGGTCTTCTTCTCTTATCAGAAACCTGTCTTTAATCTGTATAGCAGGAACTGCTTTTGGAATGTTTTCTTTTGTTCTTATCCTGACTATTATGAATGGGTTTAACAAAAATATTCAAAGTCGGTTTTTAGACTCTAAGCCCCATATGATGATAACGGGAAGTTCTGCAGACCTTGAAAGTTTTAAAGAGAAAGCCAGTAAGCAATTATCTAAGTCTGACAGAATTTATAACTTTGAAACTCAAGATGTTGTTATTAAAGGTTACAATGGGCAACTTAACGGAGCGGTTGCTCAAGGTTTAGATGTTAAGGCTTTAGAGTCCATTAAGCCTTTAGAGGGCATAAATTTAAAAAATAATGAAGTGGTTTTGGGCATGGCTTTGGCCGATAAGTTTGCTATTTTTGAAGGAGACGAGCTGACTCTTTTGCCTCCAGAAGTTATTTTGTTGCCAGCAGGCGAGGTAGGCAATTTTTCAAATGTAATAGTAAAAGCCATTATTGATACAGATATTGAAGAGTTAGACTCTCAAGTTATTTATTATGGTTATGATAAGCTTTCTAATTTGAAGACTTCAAAAAGCAGAAAGCTTGGTTTTGACATCAGGTTAAAGTCGCCAAATCTAGCAGATTCTTATAAAACAGAGTGGACTAGCAAATATAAAAATTTAAACGTACAAACATGGAAAGACAGAGACCAGTCTTTATTTTTTGCATTAAAATTAGAAAAGATAATTATAGGCACTATAATAGCGATAGCTACTTTAATTACATCATTTTCAATAATGACAGTTTTATCTTTATTGCTTCAACAAAAGCGTAAAGAGATAGCTAACTTAAGGGCTATAGGATTATCTATTAAAGACTCTTACAGAATTTTTAGTGGTGTTGGGTTTAGATTAGCAACATTAGGTTTAGGTGGTGGCTTTGTATTTGGGGTTTTGGTTTGCGGCTTTTTAAAGATAACAGAGCTAAACATTATGCCAGAAATTTATCAAGATCGTTCTATACCTATAGATTTTGATATAAAATTTTTAACACTAACAGCAATAGCAGCTTTATTGATTGCTTTTATAGGTTCTTATTTGCCAGTAAAAACAGGCATTAAAAAAAATATAGCTGAAACACTAAAACAGTAGGAGAAATAATGAATAAAAAAATCATTGATGCTTTAAATTGGAGATATGCCTCAAAATCTTTTGATCATACTAAAAAAATACAAGAGCAAGACTGGGATACAATAGAAGAGTCTATAAGATTAACGGCTTCTTCTTATGGATTACAGCCTTGGAAATTTATTGTAGTGACTAATGATAAAATGAAAGTAGATCTCGAAGCTATGTCTTATAATCAAAAGCAGGTGTCTACTTGCTCACATTTTATACTAATGACAGCTATGAAGAGTATGGATGAAACTTATATAGATAGTTATATTAATGATATTGCTGAGACTCGTGATATAGAGGTTGAAAGTTTAGAGGGCTACAAGAAAGTAATGATGAGTACTATTGGGTCGATGCCAGATGAAAAAGCTGAAGTATGGGCTAAAAATCAATGCTATATAGCTATGGGACAAGCTCTATCAACAGCAGCACTTATAGGTGTTGATGCTTGCCCTATGGAGGGTATTGTTAAGCCAGAATTTGATAAATACTTTGAGCTTGAAGATACTAATTATACAAGCTGTATGGCTATTGCTTTTGGCTATAGAAGCCCTGAGGACAAAACGCAGTTTGCTAAAAAGGTAAGATTCACTTCTGAAGAGATGTTCACTTATAGAGGTTAGTAGTTTTATACATATGAAAAAAAAGGGAGGGCTTTAATAGCCCTTTTTGTCACTTATAGCTTTTTTTTACGATATAGTTTTTAAAAATAGGGCTGTATAGGCTTTAACTCTTAGTAGAGCCGGCACAATATATGCTTTATATAAGTTATGAAAAAAAGTAAAATATTTGCGATACCTGTAATATTAACTATAGTTTTAAGTTCTGATATAGCTTTTGCTGGAGGCACAAACAGGTTATGTGTTGCTGCTCTAGGGGGGATTACAAGGTCTTTAAAGGCTCCATTTGTAGAGAGATCTACCGCTAAAAAGTCTGTGAAAGAGATTGTTGGCATAGAGAATATCTATACTGAAAACAGAGTGGAGAATATGATTTTTGGATCTTTTAATTTAGCTTTTGATAAATCTTTTGAGGCAAATGTTTTTAGTAGTAAAACAAAAATAAAAGGAGTTAGGCTCTCAGGCGATAAGGCTGGCTTTGATCATGGGTGGGCTGGGTATTTGGTGCCAGTATCATTAGTAAATATGTTGGAAAAGTCTTTGGAAAGCCCTGGAAATATATATAAGTTTTATAGCAATAAGCATTTAGTGCAAAAATTAGCTTATATAGCAGACTTTGATTCTAAACAAAAAAAGAAAACTATTAAGAAATATATTAATGAAAACCCTGAATTAGAGGCTAAAATTTTAGATAAAGCTTTGTATAGTACAATAAATGCAACAGAAGAAGCTTTAGGCTTTAGCTTTATTGAATCTGCTTTAAAAGAAGAAAAGGTAAATACAGATAAGCTACATAAAGAAAGCTCAGAATTATGGAAGAGGATCAAGCAGTTTAGAAAAAGAGAATCTAATATTATAACAATCAATAATGTAAAGTATTACCCTGCGGGCCCTTATAGCCAAAATAAAGAAGTGCCGGTAGTGAAGTTAAAAAGCTCTTATTGGATGCCTAATTTTGAAGAGGGGTTGTTTGATCTGACAGAGACACTAGAGTTTTTAGACTCTAGTGAGTTACTGGACCCGTCATTGGCTGAAACTAATAATAACGACTCTATTATGAGGAAGTTTACCTTGGGCGCACAAACCTTACTAAGTAGTCAGAATGGTTATATTATGGGCCGATTTAGGGGTTTTTGGAAGGAGCAAGGTCAAAGGAAAAGAGGGAATATCTTTGATACAACTTTAGATGAAGAATTTTTTGGAGATATCCTTACAAGTGAAGAGATTTATTATAATCATAACGATATTCATTACGGATCAACTATAGTTTTTATTGAAGTTTTAGATGCTGTAGATGGTAGCTCTAAGGTTTTACCAATAACGATAGAGCATGGGATGAGTTTGAACTTAGTGACAGAGTAAGTTTAAACGCTCACATCAAAATCACGCAAAGCCTCGTTAAGCGAGGTTTTTTTGTTTGTAGATTCTGATCTAAGGCCAATGATAAGGGCGCATTGCACTCCAAAGTCTCCGCCAGGAAATTTTTTATTAGTTGTGCCAGGAATAACTACAGAGTTTTTAGGGACAAAGCCTTTGTGTTCAATAACATTTACTCCAGAAACATCTAAAATTTTAGTGCTAGCAGTAATGGTAACTCCAGCGCCCAAAACAGCGCCTTCTTGTATGTGAGCGCCTTCAACAACAATGCAACGGCTACCAACAAAAACATTGTCTTCAATAATAACGGGGCTTGCTTGTAAGGGTTCTAAAACACCACCAATACCAACGCCACCGGATAGATGCACGTTTTTACCAATCTGTGCGCAAGACCCAACAGTAGCCCATGTGTCCACCATGGTTCCGCTGCCGACATAGGCGCCAATATTTACATACGAAGGCATAAGTACGGCGCCAGGCTCTACAAAAGCCCCTTTTCTTACAAGTGCATGAGGCACAGCGCGAACGCCTTCCGCTGCAGTCCATTTTTTCAAAGGGACTTTGTCAAAAAAGCTAAGGTCGCCAGCGTTAATAGGGCCAAGCTTAGAAGTTCTAAAAAATAAAAGAATAGCTTTTTTAACCCACTCATTAACAGTCCACTGGTCGCTACTATCATTTGGTGGTGTGCAAACACGAAGCTCGCCAGTATCTAGTTTGTCTATTACGCTTTGGATATTTGCGATGTCGTCAGTAGAGAATTCTTTTTGATCAAATAGTTTTTCAATTATTTGATGTATTGGTTCTTTTGTTGGTTGTTGCATATGGGTTTCCTTTAATAGTTTTAAGAATAAATGTCTTGGCAAACTTCAAGTGACTTTAAAATAGCCGGCACATGAAGGCTTTGTATGAGTGAAGGCTCTATATCTCTTTGTATTTCATAAGTGAGGGTAGGTATATTTTTTTCTAACCCGGTATAAGTGCCCATGCAGCCTGGTGTGGGGTAGCCAATAGAAGGGGAGACTTTATAGCCAGTGGCTTTTGCAATAGGCTCTACGACTTTATCGCAATTGCCATTAGTATTTAAAATAGGCTCCCAAGAGTGAAGAGTGTAGATAAAGGCTGTATCAGAGTTTTTATTTATCCAGTCGACAAAAGCTTTGTTTTCAGGCTCGCTATTGGGTGATGTACCTGGGTTATATTTTTCTTTATGGACTTCACTAGTCCAGTCATTAGTAGGCAAGTTTCTATTCAGGTCAATTTCATTAGCATTTTTTCGCTGACATCTTATAACGCCATCAATATTAAATTCTGGGATAATAGTAATATTAAGTTTAAAAGGGTTGTTTTCTAGAAGACTTGCTACAATACCTTTTGCTGCAGAAACACCTTCCCATTCGTTACCATGAACGCCACCCACAACAAGTATTTTAGGGCCGCTATTATTAAAGGTGTAACCCATGATAGGGACTTGGTTTACGCTTTTTCCAAATACAAAAGTTTGCAAGTTATGCTCCATTCAGGTAATTTTTAATACATGACATCTCATTCTACTATAATGGTCAAGAAATTCGGCGGCACCTCTGTGGGTTCGATAGAGCGCATTGAAGCTGTGGCGGCAAGAATTGCTAAGAATGTAGCTAATGGTGAGCACCCAGTATTGGTGGCTTCGGCTATGTCGGGTGAAACCAATCGGCTGGTGCAGTTGGCTCATGATGTGAACCCATCGTACAGAGGGCCTGCATACGATATGTTACTGGCTTCTGGTGAACAGGTTTCTATTAGTTTATTAGCCATGTCTTTAGAGAAGCATGGCTTAAAGGCGCAAAGCTATTTGGCTCATCAATTAGGCATTAAAACAAATTCAATTTTTTCAAAAGCTAAAATTCAAAGCATAGATTCTGATAAATTAAAAAGCATAATTAATAACGGCATCATTCCTGTAATAGCTGGTTTCCAAGGCGTAACCGATGGTGACCGCATTACTACATTAGGTCGTGGGGGATCAGACACTACGGCGATAGCCATAGCTGCAGCGCTTGGAGCAAAAACCTGTGAGATTTACACAGATGTCCCAAAGGTTTTTACAGCAGACCCAAGGCTTATTCCAAAAGCTAAAGAGATAGAAAGCTTAGACTTTAAAGAGATGATGGAAATGGCATCTTTAGGCAGCAAAGTTTTACATTTTAGATGTGTAGAGCTTGCAGCGAAATTTAATATTAAAATACATTTACGTTCTACATTTGAAGAAAGAGAAGGAACTTGGATTATGCATAAAGAGCAAAGCATGGAAAACCCAGTGGTTTCATCAGTAACTCATGACCCATCCACTTGTGTGATTAAATTATTTCCGGCCCCTTTTGGGTCAAAGTTTTTAGCAGGGCTTTTTGAAAAGTTATCTGAGAGCGGTTGCGTAGTAGATATTATTACTCAAAGCCATAATGACCAAGGGCAAAGGCTTGCTTTTTCAGTTAGGGAAGAAGATAGGTTAAAAGCCGCTGAAGTTGCAGGAGAGTTAGTAAAAGATGGCGACATTGAGGTTTTAGACAACTTAGCTAAAATCTCTGTAATAGGTGTAGGCATGGCTAATAACCCAGGTGTAGCGGCAAGGTTTTTTAGGACGCTAGATGCTACAGAAGCTAAGGTTCATTTAGTAACGACTTCTGATATTAAAATAAGTGCTGTTGTTGATAAAAGTTCTTTAGACAGGGTAGCTATAGCCCTGCATACAGAGTTTGGTTTGGATAAGTCTAGTGTTTAGTTATTGTGAAAACCAGTTGGGGATTGTTGACGGCGAAAGTTTTATTTCGTTATCAGAATGCATTCGTGAAAAGTTGGGCCAATATGAATCTCCTGTTTACGTCTATGATAAAATGGCTTTATCAAAAAAACTTACAGAATTTAAAAAAGCTTTTAGTATCCCAATTAGTATTCACTATGCCCTTAAGTCTAATAGCCACCCTGAGATATTAGGGCTATTTAATGAGGCGGGCATAGGTTTAGATGTGGTTTCTGGTGGGGAGCTGTCTTTAGGTTTAAAGCATAATTTTAAACCTAAGCAGATTGTGTTTTCTGGAGTAGGAAAAACAAAACAAGAAATTAAAAAAGCTATAGATTCTGATATCTTACAAATTAATATTGAATCACCACAAGAGCTTATAAGGGTAGGCCAGATGGCCAAAGCCACTAGTAAAAAAGTAGATGTCGCTTTTAGGGTTAACCCTGATGTAAATCCTGACACTCACCCTTATATAACAACAGGCTTTAGAGAAAATAAATTTGGTATGGATGAAAGCTTTTTTCCAGAGCTTAAAGAAATACTAAAAACCTATGAAAGCTCTTTAAATTTAGTGGGTTTAACTTTACACATAGGCTCGCAAATTAAAGAAATGCTTCCGTTTAAAGAGGCTATCGAAAAGACATTAGTTCAATACAGGCAGCTGCAAGCAGAGGGTTATGATTTAAAAACCTTTGATATTGGCGGGGGCCTAGGTCTTTCTTATGAAAAAGAAGATGCAGCAGAAGATGCTAGACTGCTTACTGAGTACGGCGCTTTGATTTCAGATATTTTTAAAAACTTTGATGGCCAGGTTTTGTGTGAACCAGGACGCATCCTGACAGCCAGGCAAGGCGTATTGGTTTCGCAAGTACAGTATATTAAAAAAACAGAAAGTAAGGTTTTTGCAATACTTGATACAGGCATGCATCATTTAATGAGGCCTTGTTTGTATCAGGCTTACCACCGCGTACTACCTTTGGTGGCTGATACTGCAAAGCCTAAAATCAATTATGATATTGTAGGTCCTATTTGTGAGTCCTCAGATGTCATTGGCAGAGACCGTTATATGCAAGAGCTTAAACAAGATGACCTAGTAGCCATTATGGACGCTGGGGCTTATGGGGCTGTTATGGCCAATAGTTATAACGAACATGGGCCGGTGACAGAAATTGTTGTTTAGTAAGTTTTTTAAATCACAAGCTGTGCTTTCAGAAGCGGGCTTAGCTGTAGTGTATATGGTGGGTTTTATGATTTGGGCTCTTTTTATAAAGCCTTTATTTTGGCCTTTAGCGGTTTGGTCTATTTTATGTATAGCCTATGCTTTTAGAAATAAGTATTTCACTATTCTGCGCAATTGGTGGTATTGATAAATTTTTAGTGAGGCTGGCTTGAGGTTAGCCTGTGTCAGGCCAGCAATACTAACAAGCAACCTACAAATTAACAGCTTCAACTGGGATTTTAGTGTCAGTGCCTAAAATCCTTTGAGCCATTAAAGAAAAAGACTCATTAATATCTGTAGCATAAAACTTTACATAGGGTTTTTGGTTATCAGAAATCAAATTAGCTTCTGATAATTTTTCTTTTAAGACTTTTGAAATAGCTTCGGCAGAGTCTACCAAGCTAATATACGGCCCTACAATTTTTTTAATGCTTTCTTTAAGTACAGGGTAATGAGTGCAGCCTAGCACCAAGGTGTCTATGCCGTCGCCCATTAGGTCGGCTAAATAACGATGTAGCACTAAATTAGTAATAGGGTCTTCATGCCAGCCTTCTTCAACTAAAGGAACTAGTAGCGGGCAGGCTTTAGAAAATACTTTTGTGTCTGGTGCTAGTTTATGGATAGCTTTTTTATAGCTATCTTGAGTGATGGTAGCTGTTGTCCCCATAATACCAATGCGGTTTTTTGCTGTTTTATTAATAGCTGAGTCTGCACCGGGGTTTATCACTCCGTAAATAGGGATGCCACTAATAGTTTCATTTTCAGTAACAACACTAGAGGCTGAGTTACAGGCTACAACAATAGCTTTCACGTTTTTATTAGCTAAAAAGCTTGAAGTTTGCTGTAAATATTTACGTATAGTCTCTGGGGATTTTGTGCCGTAAGGCAGTCGCGCTGTATCGCCTAAATAAATAAAAGACTCATTGGGGAGTTGGGCCATCAGTTCTTTTAAAACTGTTAAGCCCCCAAGTCCTGAGTCAAATATACCAATAGGCGCGTTGCTCATGTTTTAGCTAGCTCCGTGGGCCTTAGATTCGTAAAAACCCATTGGAGACATTTCTACAAAGCTTGCGTTGTTGTAGATGTCAGAAATTTTCATAGAATTAACATAGCTCATGCCAGATCTTAAGCCGCCAGCAAGTTCATTAACTACATCTTGAGCATGGCCTTTAATGGCAACAAAAACAGCTTCACCTTCAGCGGCCATTCCACTAGGGAGTTCGCCTCTCCAGCTAACTTGGGCAGACTTTGAAGCCATGCCTCTGTATTGTTTTTTGCCACTTTTAACTTCGCCTGGTGTTTCCATGGTTCCAGAAAGCAAAGAGCCTAGCATTACTGTTTGTGCCCCGGCTGCAAAAGCTTTAACAATATCGCCAGAAGTTTTAATGCCACCATCAGCAATAATAGGAACGCCATACTCTTTAGCAGCTTCTGCACATAAGGCTACGGCTGTTAATTGTGGCATGCCACAGCCAGTAATGATTCTGGTAGTGCACATAGAGCCTGGGCCAATACCTACTTTAATTGTGTCAGCTCCAGCTTTAATTAAATCAACAGTAGCTTGTGGTGTGGCCACGTTACCCGCAATGACTTCGACACCGTCAAAGCTATCTTTTAAGCGCTTTGTTGTGTCTAGCATTTTTTGTGAATGCCCGTGGGCAATATCAATAGTTAAAATAGTGGCGCCTGCTGCAACGAGGGCTTCAGCTCTTTTTTGGTCGTCTATATTTACGCCCACACTGGCAGCAATATTGGTGACGCCTTTAGAGACTAGTAGTTTTACTTGCTCAGCTTGTTGTTCGATAGTCATAAATCTATGAAGTATTCCTATGCCGCCAAGTTGATCCATAGTGTAAGCCATTTCATACTCTGTTACTGTGTCCATATTAGCGCTTATAAAAGGTAATTTAATGGTTTTAGTTTTGGTAAGCTGAGTTGTTAAGTCTGGGTCTTTTCTAGATAGTACCTCAGATTTTTCAGGTACTAATAAAACATCATCATATGTAAGAGCGCGCCCTCTGTTTTTAATATCAAGAGCTTTGAATTGAAGATTCATCAAGTTGGGCCTTTCTGTTCCAGTAAAGGAAGTAAACAAACGATTGAGTATAAAGACTGATTAAGAAGGCCACTAGTAAAGCTGCGTAAAACTCAAAACTTAATGGGTTTTTATAAGCGGTGCTATGAAGCCCAATTTGCATAAAGAGTTCGAAAAAAGTCACAAAAATAAGCAGGCCAAGTATTGGATGCGCAAGTTGGGTAGAAGCTCTTAGGGCATCCGTTTTTTTAGTTTTGTAATCAGGGTCAAATAAGACTACATGAGG
>JALZUS010000028.1 GCA_023299885.1 Bdellovibrionales bacterium
AATGTTTGAAGAGATACTCAAGAGTTCTTTTTAAAATTTAGACATTAAAAAAGCGACCACAGGGTCGCTTTTTTATTAACTTAAATACTCTACTCACTAAAATATTGAATAAATAAAATCCACTTCAAAGTCAGTGTTCTCAGTAGTTGACTCAGTTAAACTAACACTACCAATAGTTTCAACAGTTAACTTGCCTAAGCTAAAGCTTAACCCAGCGTACTGCCTAATATCATCACTTCTTTTAAAAGTAGATGTAGCTCTTGCCGATGACCACTGAAACTGAGTGTAAGTACTAGCACTTAACCAATCATTAACTTTATATGATAATCCAGGGAAGACCTTTAAGTCATATTCACTACCGTCAGTTGAGTCACTGTCTTTTTCGTAAATAAAACCTTGAACACGAGTCCATAAAAAAGCATTTAAATCTGGCGAAATCGTAGTTGGCAAAGTGATACCACTAAAACTTCTAACAAATGATATTCTATCGGCTTCTTTCGCTGAGTGAGAAAAGCCCGCATAAGCTCTTAAATAAGAAAAAGCTTTATATCCACCAAGCTTGCCACTCCAACGAAGTTCAGCAATTGGATCTTCAAGCTCAGTATCACTGTCGTTAAAGTTATAGCTATAGTTGAAACCTAATCTTAAAGACCACTGGTCATTTATTGCATACTTACCCAATAATCTACCGTAAACACTATCTGGCGAATCAGCAGAAGTATCTATAAGCTCATCTAAGTTTTGATCATAAGCAAAAAGGTAAGCTACTAAGTTACATTTTTCTAAAAATGATTTAGTACTTTCAGTACCCCTTTGAGCGCTAGAACCTATAGCAAAAGATGTCATAGAAAAACCTAAAACAGTTGCTATTACTAATATTTTTTTTATTAAAGACATTAAATGTCTCCTTTCGTTGTTTTTTTATATTTTAAATTCAAACTGGCCATACTGTTAAAGCTTATAACGGTGGTAAACTAAGCATTAACGACCAAAGGTTTTTTACATCACATACGAGAGAAAATAAACGAATTCTCACTATTTAAAAAAATTACATCACGCGAAACAGTAGCTTTTACATTTAAAGCCTGTAAAAGCCTTGTGGAAGCTATTAATCTACTTAATAGCTTCACGCAAATAAGCTGAAGCCGTATCCATAAGCCAAACAACTACGGCAATAACCACGACAATACAGCCCACTTCTTGCCACATTGCTTGCCCTTGGTACTTGATAAGCATAGTGCCTATACCACCACCGCCAACAAGGCCAATAATAGTTGCCATTCTTACGTTGATATCCCAGCGATAAATTGTGAAGGCGATGTAAGGAAGAACTACCTGAGGGACAATAGCAAACCAAATCACTTGGAAAAAGTTTGCGCCTGTTGCTCGAATGCCTTCGATAGGGCCATCACTCACTGACTCCACTATCTCAGAGTACTGCTTAGCAAGTGAAGCTACTGAATGAAGCATAAGAGCTAGCATGCCGGCAAAAGGACCGATCCCCACCCAAACAGAGAAGATGATCGCCCAAATAAGTGCCTCTACAGACCTGACAACATTTAAGAATGTTCTTAAGCCTAAGTAAATTACAAAAGCTACAGGGTGAGTCATTACATTTTTAGCCGTAAAAAAACTAAGAATAAAAGCGAGTGGCACTGCCAAGACCGTAGCCATAAAAGCGATATAAATAGTTTCAATAATTTTTAAAACGGCTTTAGGAAGTATTTCTAAATTAGGGTTAGCTAAGTCACCAAATAACCTCATAGCTCCAGAAAAGCCGCGCTCATCTGTAAGTTCGTAAATAGAGAAGTTAGTTTGATTAACACCGGCAACAACAGTAACAACAAAAACAACTAAAAGTTGCCATGTCCAAAGCTTTTTATACCATGGCTTACTGATCTTCTCGATTGTTATATGGTCAGGAGCAAAAATTTGCTCCCCTAAAGTTTTAATCTTTGCACCATTCAGCAAAAAGCTAACAGCCCCACCTAAAACAAATAGACCCAAAAAGATTAATGAGTTTTTTCCTAACATTAACATTTGGTCTTCTGTTGGTTTTACAACAACAATAAGAGCAATAATTGCAAGGTAAGCAAAAATTATACTATCAAATACAGCGCGTTTAATTATAGATCCCACAATTTTCCTTTTACTCTATATGTACTTCTTTGGCGCCTTCGCCATAAATTTGCTCAAACCATGCATCATCAATATTTTTAGGGTCACCCTCATACATAAGTTTACCATCCTTAAGCGCAACCACTCGAGTGGCGTACTGTCTTACTAAACTTAGAAAATGAAGGTTACAAATAATCGTAATACCTAACTCTTGGTTTACTTTTTTCAAGTAATCCATAACTGTATGGCAGGTCGCAGGATCTAAGCTAGCTACTGGCTCATCTGCTAATAAAATTTTAGGGTTTTGCGTTAGTGCCCTAGCAATAGCTACACGCTGCTGCTGCCCACCTGAAAGCTGGTCAGCCCTTACATTGGCCTTTTCTTCGATACCTACAAGCTTTAAATACTTTTTAGCTCTTGCAATATCTTCTTCTGGAAAAATACCCAACATACTTTTGATTGTTGATGTGTGGCCAAGGCCTCCCATCAACACATTACTTAAAACCGTATGTCTTGGGATTAAATTAAAATGCTGGAAAATCATTGCTAAGTCTTTTCGAAGATGGCGAATTTTACCACCTTTCATATTAGCAATATCTGCCGAACCTTTTTCGGTATTAAATATCACTTCTCCACCCGTTGGGTCATGAAGCCTATTCAGACAACGAAGCAATGTTGATTTACCTGATCCGCTCAAGCCAATAACAACTAAAAATTCGCCTTTTTTAACATCAAAGCTCACGCCCTTAAGGGCCTGAACTCCATTAGGATATGTTTTTTCAATATTTTTAACTTCTAATATAGGTTTCATTATTTAAGCATCTCGTCTGCTGATTTACCAATAGTCTTTAACATTATTCTCACAGCATCGTAATCGGCATCCGTAGAGTCCACAAAAGACGTTACGCTCAGTGAGTTTTTAAAAGCTGTTTTACCTTCTTCAGTCGTAATAAATACTTTCATAGTATCAATTACTTTTTTTACCATAGCTTCATCCATGCCATCTCTAAAAACGATAGGGTCATTAGGAATAGGCTCAGTAAGCTTTACAATTTTAATTTTTTCTTCAACATCAGGGTACTGAGTTTTAACTAATCGACGAGCATCCTGGATTTTACCCTCTTCTACAGGAGAGTAAAAAGTAGCACCGGCGTCTACTTGGTTTTGGTATATCATTGAAACAACATTATCATGCCTCATAGCAAACATTGTCTCAGAAGGCTTAATGTTTTTTTCTTTAAAAAGTTTTAGTGGAAGCAAGTATCCAGATGCAGAAGCCGGGTCAACAAAGGCTACTTTTTTGCCTGTAATATCTGCCAAGCTATTAATATTATTATCTACATGAGTAATGATTTGTGATTGGTATGTGCTCTTACCGTACCTAACAACAGTTAACCTTGCATGAGCCTTATATTTATCATGAGCTAAAATGTAACCAAAAGTATTTAGTGATGCGATATCAGCTCTTTCAGTACCCAGAGCTTCCACAACAGCAACATAGTTTGCTGGGATTGAAACTTTAAATTTCCAGTCTGTATTGGCTTCAAGGTAAGCCTTAATAACTTTTGAACTATCCTCTAAAACCTTAACGTCTACAGAAGGTACAAAGAAAAATTTAATTGGATTTTTTTCAGAACCTAATGGGGCTCTTTCTCTGGTGCATGAAGTTTGCAGTAAAACAAAACTACAAGCTAACAATGTTATTGCTATCTTAGTGAAAGGACCGCGCATAATAAAGACTCCCCCCCAGGTTTTTAAACCGGGCTTTAATGACTGGACTTAATACGAGGTATTGATAACAAATGGTGGGACTAAAAACAATGAATGGCGGAAGCTGAAGACTTAAAAATACTTATATGCTTAAAATTAAGTCATAGCTTGCCTTAAAGAAAAACCTCATGCTTAAATTAAAAGCACCGAATGACTATAACCTTACCAAATTTCTTTTAATGGAGGCTTAACAGTAATCTTTACACCGATAGGCTTCGTTAAAAACTTTAAAAAGTTTTTTTCATTTTTATAAAGCTGATTATAAATAGCCATATAACGCATTACTTTTTTTGTGTACTTCCTAGTCTCTCTAAAAGCTATATGCTCTATAAACTCATCCATTTTTAAATTTCCAAAAGTATAAAGCCACATTGAAACCCTATGAGGCCCACCGTTATAGCTAGCTGCTGCCAATGGCCAAGACCCATTAAACTGATCTAATAGTTTTTTTAAATAACGAGTACCCAGCAAAATATTATAATCAGGCCTGTATAAATTATTAGAAGTAAACGAAGCTTCGCCAACCAATTGAGACAAATGCACCCCTGTAAAAGGCATAATCTGTAGCAAGCCCATTGCACCTACCGGCGATGTTACTACTGGGTCGTAGCGGCTCTCTGCCTTCATTATTGAATAAACAAACTCAGGCAAAATATCAAACTGACTTGTACTTTTTTTAATAGCTCCAAGGTAAGGCATTGGGTAAGCTAATTTCCACAGCTCTTTTGAATGGCTTAAGCCATACTCTTCTCTCTCATCAGCAAAACTAAGCTGAGCCATTATCGACGCTTTTGAAACTGATTTAATATCGTTGTAGGCCCCTAGCTTCCAAAATAGCTTTTCTCTATCTTTTGTGCTGATACTCACCTTATCTAGCTCTAATTTTGCCCAATCTAGTAAGTTTAAAATTTTAAATGCTCTATATCTCTGATAGTGAATTAAATTATCACCAGAAAATTTTGGCTTCCACTTTTTAAAGCTTAATTTTCTTTTTTTCTTAATTTTAGATTTTTTAGTTAGAGCAGAAAATTCTTTATACAGCTTTGGCTTTGAAGCTTTAATCTTTAATTTATACTCGGTCGACATCTGACCGTAGTAGGTTAAAAATTCATTTTGCGAAAGCTCATCAAATAGAAAAAAGGCTTTCTTATAGTTTTTAAGCTCGTAATAGCTACGAGCCGTCCAGTACTTTACTTGCTCTGAATTAAATTTAATTTTATTAGATTCTATATCTTTTTGCAGCTCTTCAAAGCCAATGGCTGCTTGAAGGTAATGCCCCATTAAAAAATCCATCCAAACTATATACCAACGGCTTTCGTTTTGCCTGTAGCCTTTTTTTATCTCTTTAAAAAAAAGAGACCACCTTTTTTTTGCTTCCTGATAACGGCCCAGCTGGTAACTAGCATAAGCAGAATGGAAAAAAGCCTCAGTACCTTCTGACTTTGCTTTTTTAGATTTTTTATTTTTTCTGATTTCAGCAGCTCTATCATAAGCCTCTAGTGCTGTTTCTAAACTTCCAAAGCGAGATGAGGCTTTGCCTAAAAGCATCATGTACTCATAGTTATCTTTTTCACTATTAAAGTAAGGAATCATTTGATGAATAACTTTTTGCAGATCTCCTTCTTGCACCCAGTACTCAAAAAGAAGCTGACTTTTCTTGAAACTATCTCCACCTTTAATTAATTTTTGGTTTTCTAAAACTTCTTGGTAGGCTCTTTGTCCTTGTCCAGACCATTGCAAACTTTTAATCCTTCTCTTTTTATCAGAAGTTGTTAGTTTGCAATTTATTTTTTTGCCAGCCACCCTTGCTGAAGATAAATCAAGGCTCCAGTCAGCAACAAGTGGGCTAAATGGGTATTTGCTATAAAGCTTTTTGGCCCACTGACAAGAAGACTTCTCTTTAGAGGCTAGTAAATCTACCCTTAAAAGCCTCCATAGAACATCAGGATACTTTTGTTGAAAACGCCACTTTCTCTCTAACCCAATAAGTAATGGCCGCGCCTCTTTCCATTTTTTTAATTCAATCAGGATAGCTGTTTTTAGAAAAACAACATCTCTTTTAAATGTTTTTGGAATCTTAATCTCTTTACTCTCAAGCAAGCTATCTATAATTACTAAGGCTTGTTTTTGTTTGCCTATTTGGTGTAAAGAATTAGCTTTTAAAAATCGAATATAAGGCTCTAGCACTAAATCTTTTTTTGAGTAATCTGAAAAGTAGCTTAGCGCTTGCGACCAATCATTTTCTGCATAAGCTGCAGCCCCAGCCAAAAAGTTATCTAAATCTATAAAGGAATAGCCAATATCCTTTTTAAGTTCTTTTTTCAAACTTAGGTTTTGTTCGGCTTGTTTTTTATCAATAGCCCATAGAGGGAATGAAAAAATAATAAGAGAAATAAAAAAAAACTTCATACACCTAATATCTTAAAGCCCCACAGGCCTCAAAGATACTATTATGTATGAAGTAAAATACACTGCGTTAGCTAAATACTAACTAGACCTTAGTTCAAAGATCCTACTTAAAGTTACCCTTAAAGACCCAATCCAAATGCAACTTTAGCCATAATACGATCAGTGTCATAAAGCTTTGAATACTCTAAGCCTAGCCTAAACCCAATAAGGTTTACTTGTACACCTGCAAATAAATGCTCTGTGTTCATTCGCACATTACTTTGTTGTTGGTTATCAACAGGCACAGGAGAGTCAGGAGCGTCATAATTATAATCACCTTTTGCAGTAATAAAACCTAAGCCAGCATAAGGCTCAATAAAAATAAACTTTTTACTCACTGTTAAATCTAAGCTTGTAAAAGTGTTAGACATATTACCTTCGATAGTATTTCCATCGACATTGCCTTTATAATCGATATCGGCATTACCTATCCTTAGTTTTGCCTTTAAGCTAACTGGCAATGGAATAAACTTATTTACGTTCATTCTTCCAGCAATAGAAAATGTATTGTACTCAATATCATCAATTTTTAAAGGAAGCATAGTCACTTCTGCACCAAAACCAAAGGGCGCATCAACTCTTGCAAATAATAAGGCTGATGGAAGCTGATCAACATCGTTTTGTTGAGTATGCCTAGCAATACTATCAGTACCCGTAACACCGCCGACAATACCAAATTCTACACCAACCAATCGACCCATACTAGAAGCCCCAGACACTGTTGTCGGGTAAGAGTTTGCAGTAAAGTCTTGCAGTACGTCTTCAATTTGAGGAAGGGTTAATTCGCCAAAGTCAGGTAAGCTGTCTGCTTGAGCTAAAGCTCCTAAAAATAAAACTGATAAAATAATAATAAGCTTCTTAAACACAAATGTCTCCTTTTGTTTATAAAGCTATTTTATTCATACTTTGTAGTATTTAAAACGCACCTTTATCTAGGCTTAGACTGAAAGCTCGCCTTAAGTAGGATTTGAATATTCCATAGTCGCATAAACAGCTCTAGACCATTCCGCTAAACGAGCTTCACGCTCTTTCTTTTTGATAGCGGGTTTAAACTCCCTATCTATACCTATTAAAGACTCTAATTCTTTTTGAGACTTCCATAGGCCTATACCTAAACCAGCCAAATAAGCGGCCCCCAGTACAGTTGTTTCTGTTTGTTTTGGTTTTGCTATTTTCACGCCTAAATAATCTGACTGTAATTGCATTAAGGTATTATTTGAAACAGCGCCCCCATCTACTTTTAAAGACTTTATCTTTTTACCTAAGTCTTTTTCCATTGAGTTTAATATATCCACATTTTGTAAAGCCATAGCCTCTAATGTAGCTAAAGCTAAATGTTCTTTTTTAGTCCCCCGGGTAATACCCAAAAACGAACCCCTTGAATTTGGGTCCCAGTAAGGTGCACTTAAGCCTGAAAGCGACGGCACAAACTGGACACCGTCTGTTGTTTTAACAGCCTTAGCCAACTTTTCAATTTCAGAACTTTCTTTAATTAAACCCAGGCCATCTCTAAGCCACTGGACAGCAGCTCCACAGATAAAAGCACCACCCTCTAGGGCATACTTAGCTTTTTCACCGGATAATTTCCAAGCCACTGTCGTTAGCAATTTATGCTTTGAAAAGACTAAGTCCTCACCAGTATTAAGCAAAATAAAACTACCTGTACCAAAAGTGCATTTAGACTGCCCTGCCGAAAAAGCAGCCTGGCCGAAAAGAGCTGACTGCTGGTCCCCTATCATTGACATA
Organism: Bdellovibrionales bacterium; assembly: GCA_023299885.1. Classification (GTDB taxonomy): domain Bacteria; phylum Bdellovibrionota; class Bdellovibrionia; order Bdellovibrionales; family UBA1609; genus JALZUS01. The sequence continues at coordinate 8,083 of JALZUS010000028.1, forward strand.
ATAGGTATACCATCAGGTAAAAAGCTCAATCCCTTTGTTTCTCCAAAGTTAGAATTTGTATCTGCTATTTCAGGTAAAATACTTTTTGGCACTCCAAATATTTTTAAAAGCTCATCATCCCAATCTAATGTTTTTAAATTCATAAGTTGAGTACGAGATGCATTACTAACATCTGTTTTAAAAGAAGCTCCTTTAGTAAGCCTCCACAATAAATAAGTATCTATAGTGCCCGTCAGCAAATCAGCTATTGGAATTTTTTTACTTTTAGCAAACTTTGTAAGCCACCTCATTTTAGACCCTGAAAAATAAGGATCTACCAACAGCCCTGTCTTTTTAAATATTATTTTTTCTAGGCCCTTTTTCTTTAGGCTTTCACAAAACTGAGTTGTTCTTTTGCATTGCCAAACAATAGCATTATGAACAATCTCCCCATTATCTTTATCCCACATTACTGTGGTTTCTCTTTGGTTTGTGATGCCAATAGCTTTTATTTTTTTTGGATCTACTTTTGATAAATCTAAAGTTTTCTTTACAGACTTTTTAACACTCTTCCATATATCCTCTGGATTATGCTCCACCCAACCTGGCTCAGGGTAAATCTGCTTAAATTCAATATTTGAAGAAGCAATAATTTTCCCACGCTTGTTAACCAGGGCTGTTGTTGTACCTGTCGTCCCTTGATCAATAGATAGTATATACATAAAAGCGTCCTTAAAATTTATGGAGTTTGAGTGTTTGGCCCTGTAGCATTGTCAGTACCGATAGCTTGAATGATCTGTCGCCATTTCACAATTAAAAACCCTGGATTGGTTTCACTTCGGCTAGAAACTTGAGAAACAATAAGAGTAGCAACAGCCACAGCAATCACTAATAGCAGCATATACTCTACTATAATTTGACCCTTGTTTGATTTTAATTTCTTCATACAGCTGTTACTTTTTTTATACCTATAATCACGCATTATTTATTATCAGTGCTTTCAAAAATTTTATCTGCTGAAGCAGTTACAAAACCATCATACAAAGCCCCATTAACTGGGTACCTTGTAGCAAATTCATAATAACAAGATGGTAAAGACTCAGAGCCATCAATAAATTTTACATTTACTTTTTCTGCCATAGTAGAGCTCTGCCTAAGGCCTACTTCTTTTGAACCCTTGATCTCACCGCCAGAGCTATTAAATACATATCCTTTAGATTTAATGAATTCATTGAGCTGCTCTAAATCATCATGAGAATCTAAACTGTTAACACTAATAGTAAAGTGGTTGGCCCTGTAACCAAAAGCCGACATCCAGCCAGCATATTCACTTTCATTATACAGCCTTTTATAGGTTTCAAAGTCTAAGTCCCACAAGCGGCCCGACACACAAAACTCAGACGGATGAATTGCGCTTAAATCAACAGAGGCCGTTAGCGTTTCAATTGTATTTTGCAGTCCTGCAGAAAACTCAGATATTAAAAGCTCACTAATAAAAATTTTAGGCCAATTTTTATTAGGGGGCTCATAATGTTTTGCGTATAATTTTTTTTGCTTAAAATGATATTCTAAACCCTCTGTATAGCCGTTATCTAAAAATACTTTCGAAAGTGCTTTGATACCAAAGCCTTCTAATTGAAAGCCCCTAAGTGCAATATGGTCATTTTTAATTTTTGGATTTTTAATACTTAAAAGGTCATGTATTTTTTTAGAAGCTGGGCTTATCTGACAGTAGTCATCCCATAGTTTATTTAGTACTGACTCCATAGATCTCTCCTTTAAATTTTGACCTCTAAATACAGCTATGCATTCTTTAAAGAATCAATCGCTTCCTTATAACTATTGTGTTTATAAATATAGCTTCCAGCAACTAAAATATCAGCCTTACTGCATAATTGAGCTGTTTCCGGGTTAATTCCCCCATCAACCTCAATAAGGTAAGTCCTTTGACCCCTTAATTGCGCAAGCTTATTTATTTTTTCTACCTGACACTTCATAAAGCTCTGGCCGCCAAAGCCTGGCTCAACAGTCATTACCAAAACAAGATCAACATAGTCTAAAAAAGGCTCGATGGCTGAAATAGCTGTGCCGGGCCTTAAAGTAATGCCCGCCTTTACCCCTAGTTTTTTTATTTGTTGCAATAACTCTTTAGGAGAGTCTGTTGCCTCAATATGCACGGTAATAATATCTGCACCCGCCTTAGCAAAAGGCTCAATATATTTTTCTGGGTTTTCTATCATAAGGTGAACATCTAAAGGCAGTGGGCTTATTTTTTTAAGTGAGCTCACAACCACAGGGCCTATAGTTATATTAGGTACAAAATGCCCATCCATAACATCAACATGTATATAGTCAGCACCAGAATCAGCAACCGCCATAATTTCATTTTTTAAGTTAGCAAAATCTGCAGACAAAATACTGGGTGCAATTTTTTTTATATTACTCATGACTATCCTTAAACTGATTGCCCACTTTAACTGGGTAGCCCTTTAAAAAATCTATGACTTTCATTTTTGGCTTAGACTCTGGCTGTATAATTAAAAACTCCAAAGCCCCTTGCCCACAACCCACAACAAAGCTTTCTTTTGTTACAGAAATAACAGTGCCGGCATCACCACTAAGTTGGCTTATTTTTGCTTTATGAAATTTAATCTTTTTTTCATTTAAATAAGAGTAAGTTCCTGGGCCCCACAAAAAACCTTTTATTTTGTTATGAATATTAACTGCCGTGTCTGACCAATAAATCAAAGAGTCTTTTTTCAATAGCTTTGGTGCAAAAGTGATTTGGCTTTCATCTTGAGGGATAGGCCTAACCTCACCTTGGAGGTATTTTAAGTATTCGTTAAGTAAAAGATCTATGCTTTTTTCTTTTAAAATATCGTGCAAAGCTATAGCTGTCATTTCTTCCGTAATTGGCACCCGTCTCTCAGCAAGGATATCTCCAGAGTCTAATTTAAACTTCATAACCTGCAAAGAAACTCCGCCCTCTTTATCTCCGTTAATAATAGATCTTTGGATGGGTGCAGCACCTCTAAGTTGCGGCAAAAGACTGCCATGTATATTCACAATTTTTTCAGGGAACTGATCTAGTAAAGATTGAGGGAGTATTTGTCCAAAAGCTATAACCACTAAAGACTCAGCACCAATACCCACTAACTCTTTAATTACATCTTGAGTTATTTTTTGCGGAGTTATCACAGGCAGGTTATTTTCTGTTGCATAAACTTTTATAGGACTTGGCGTAAGTTTCATTTTGCGGCCAGATCGCCTGTCAGGCTGAGTCACTACAGCTAAGACTTCAAAATCTGAGCTTTCAGTCAATGCTTTTAAGCTGGGCACAGCAAACTCTGGAGTCCCAAAAAATATTATTTTTTTAGGCATGACTAAGACTCTTCTGTCTCATCATCTGAGTCTACCATCTCTGGATAACCAAACTTTTTAATTTTCTTTTTTATTTTATTAGCTTTAACCATGCTAAGCCTATCGATAAATAGCTTGCCATCAAGGTGATCAATTTCATGTTGAATGCATATAGAAAGTAAGCCATCAGTTTTAACAATAATCTCTTCATTCTTTTCATTAAGAGCTTTTACTTCAATATAGTCGTAGCGTTCTACTGTATCGTAATAAGAAGGGAGACTTAAGCAACCTTCATCATAAGTAGTTTTTCCTTCTTTATTTATAATTTCAGGATTAAAAAGAACTAGCGGCTGATCAATGTTTTTTTCTAAATCTGTTTGCCCATCTTGGACATAACGACCACCCTCTTTAGGCCTTGTGTCTACAACTAAAAGCCTAATAGTTCTGTCGACTTGAGCTGCAGCCAAACCAATACCTTTAAAAGAGTACATAGTCTCAAGCATATCTTTGGAGTATTGAGCCAGCTCTTGAGTCACCTCTTTTACAGGCTCACACATACGGCGTAATTTAGGGTCTGGAAATTTCAATATATTAAGTAATGACATAGATTCTTGTTATCATATTATCTTTTCTTTTTATAGCTTGAATTTAAGGCGCAATTAAGCGGCAGCAAGCTTTTTAAAGCCAATAGCCGCAAACAGACAAGCCAGTAGATTAGGACCCCATGCGGCCAATAATGCTGGCAGATAGGCATATTTGCCAAACTGAGAAAATATATTTATTGATACAAAATATATAAAAACAAGCCCCAAACAAAGAACAATTCCTGATAAGCCTGAGCTAGATCTACGGCGCCTTAATCCAAAAGGAAAACCCAATAAGACCATAATTAATGAGCCAAAAGCTAAAGCAATTTTAGCATGAAAATCGACTTCATAGCTCAATGGATCAACACCCGACTCTTTACTTTTTTTAATAAACTCACGCATTTGGCTATACTTCATAACTTCAGCTGGTTTTTGTGCTGATTTAAGGTCTGAAAAATCATGCGGGCCAGTAAAATCTAAATTTAGAAAAGGCGACAGGGTCGAAAACTCGTTTCCCGACATGACAACTTCTATGCCGTCTTCAAAGACCCATTGATTTTCTTTTTCTACCTTTGCTGATTTTGAATTAATAAGCCTTGAAAGGCTCCAGTCCTTATCAAACTCATAAAGCATAACACCTTCAAGCAAACCTGACTCCGGAGTGAGCTTTTGTATGTTTAGAAAAAAGTTATCTGACTTAAACCAAATTCTACTTTTTCTTACTGAAGAATAAAGCCAAGGCTTATTTCTTACTTTAACATGATAAGTGTAATTCTTTTTATCTGTTAAATGAGGGATGACTGCATCTGAAAAGTACAGACTTAAAACTGATAGCAAAATAGCAAAAATAAAAACAAAGCGAAGAGCTTTTACGTAAGATAAACCCATGGTCAACATAGCTGTTACTTCATTAAATCGCGTTAGTGATGATAATGTAAATAAAGTTGAAAATAAGACGGCCACCGGTAACATCTGATACATCACCAAAGGTATATAGTACTTATAGTACTCTAGAGTCAGCTTTAGGGTTGTTTCATGCCTCGCAAAAGACCCCATATAATCTACAATTAAAAATAAACCCACAATAGCGATCAAGCCTATAAAAAAATAGTACAGGAAGCTTTTTGCTACATACTTATCAATAATTGAAAACATAGAGTAAGATTACTCTCCTGAGATAGCTCTGTCAGCGTCTAGCATAAGATCTTTTACATTTTTGTGGTGATAAAGAGGCATTTTGGAGGCATGAACGGCTTGACTCTAATTCTTAATAATCGTTAACTAAATTATGGCTTTACGCGTCTTACTAGCAGATGAGAGCAGCAGTATTTACAAAGTTTTTCAACTTTCGTTGCAAGACTTTGCTGCCGAGATAAAACCCGTTCATATCGGGCTTGATGTTATTGATGTGGCTCTTTCCTTTAAGCCAGATATTATATTTGCTGACATACTCCTACAAAAATTAAGTGGCTATGAAGTTAGCGCAAAAATTAATGCTCACCCGCAACTTAACCATATACCTGTAGTGCTTATGTGGAGCAGTTTTATGAACCTTGATGAAGAGCAATTTACTAGCTGCGGAGCTAAAGGCCGACTTGAAAAGCCTTTTGACACAGATTCTTTACGAAAAACTATTAAATCATTAGTAAATAGAACTAATAGCAATCCCGTAGCTAATCATACAACTATGCCTGCCATTGAGCTTGATTTTAATAATGAAACTACTGATAGCCTTGAAAGCCTTAACAGTGAGCTTGAATCTTTAAGTGCCCAGCTTGAGCAAACAACAACTGATGCCTTTAAAATTGAAGACATCAGTGAGGTTGAAGGCATAAGCCTTAATGATGAAGACAGCCTTAGCAATGACGACCTTTCAGACTGGGCTCAAAAAGAGTTTAAGCCGGCAACATTATCACAGCAAGAAGCGACCATTGAAACTAACAATATTGCTTCTTTAGACCTGTCAGATATCCACGAAACTGTTGACAAAAAAACAGCTACTTTAAGCATGGACGACTTTGAGGTTTTAGACCTCGCTGACGACGGAACACCTGATGGCTTTTTAATCCAAACTACTTTGCAAAACAAGCAAGATAACAATCATCAACAAAGCTTAGTCCCAGTTGAGATCTCAGAGCAACAGCTTGAAACCGCTCTAAAAAGCATTTCTCAAGAAACTCTTGAAAAGGTTATATGGAGAGTGGTTCCTGACCTCGCTACACAGCTTATAGAAAAAGAAATTCAAAGACTCCTTGCCGAAAAAGACTTAAACCCATAAAACATCCTTAAAACATAAAAGGATTAAATAATGGATAAAATTTCTGAGCTTCTTATCAAGGAAGCCTTTTTAGAAGATATACCCAATAAAGACATCACCACTGATTTTTTAGGTGTTGAAAACCATCAAGGCCAGGCCTTTTTAATCGCCAAGCAAGATTTAGTGATGTCAGGGTCAGAGCTTTTTGAAGCTAGCTTTAAATATCTAGACAATAATATCACTTTAGATTGGCAGTATAAAGATGGAGACATTATTACCAATAAATCTAAAGTTTGCGTTCTTAATGGCAACCTTGTGAATATCCTAAAAGCTGAACGCACAGCGCTTAACTTTTTAGGCAAGCTATCCGGGATCTCTACTTTAACAAAAGATTTTGTTGAAGCCACAGGAGATTCAAAAACTAAAATACTAGATACAAGAAAAACTCAGCCCATGTATAGAGTTCTCAATAAAAAAGCTGTAAAAGATGGCGGCGCTGTTAACCATAGAATGAACCTTAGCGATAAAACTATGATTAAAGACAATCATATCAGCTTATGTGGCACACTTGAAAAAACAGTTGAGGCATTAAGAGAAAATCATCAAAAAATAAACGGTAAAGCCCCATGGATTGAACTTGAGGTTAAAGATATAGCTGAAGTTAAAAAGGCTATTCATCTTAAAGTAGACCGAGTGATGCTGGATAATTTTAACAATGACGAGCTAAAAGAAGCTTTAAAAATAATCCCTGACACTATAGAGACAGAAGCTAGTGGAAATATGTCTCTTGAACGCATTCAACAGATTAAAGATTATGGTCTTGATTATATCAGCGTCGGCGCCCTTACTCATTCAGCTATCTGTGCTGATTTTAGCTTACTTTTTGAGTTTTAAGGTAAACAACAAATGAATGTTTTTGAAATTGCTAAAAGCTGGTCTCAGCCTAAAAAATATCTTTTAGAATATACTTTTAAAGATATTGATAGCACAAATACACAAGCTAAAAAAAAGTTTTCACCTCATAGTGAAATAGAGCTTTATTTAGCTGAAACACAAAATGCTGGCAAAGGCCGAGGCACTAATACTTGGGTATCTCCCGATCCAGGTTCAGCACTCCTCTCTACATGGGTTAAGTATTTAGACAAAGCCCCTACTCACTTAACATCTATGCTTGTTGGCCTATCACTTTTTAGAGCCTGCGAAACTGTCTACAAAAAAGCTCACTTTTCTTTAAAAGCACCTAACGACTTATACTTGGCTAATAAAAAAGTTGCAGGCCTACTGATAGAAACTATCCAGCAAGGCAACCACTACCAACTCATTATTGGACTAGGCCTAAACTTACTTTCTCACCCTGAAGAAATAGACACTGCTACTCATATTAATGCGGCCAAAAAAACTAAGGTTAATAAGAAAAATACTATTTATTTTTTAGAAGAGTTTTTGCGTGAGCTTGAGTTCTCATGGAACAAACTCACGTCTCAAACGCTTGAAAGCTATGACAAATTAGCTTTATTAAGAGCTTTAAACAATAACCCAAATAAAACGCAAGACTTTTTAGACATCCAAAACAATGGAGACATAAAAGGCTCACAATCAACAATTAACTGGGAGGACCTATAGTGGCACTTACCTACACGCCAGAAGCAGAGCTTGGAAGCCAATGCCCTGACTTTTTAAAACCCACTGTATTTGGTGAAACAAAAAAGCTATCAGACTATACCCAAGAGGCATTAGTCTTTATGTTTATTTGCAACCACTGCCCATATGTTAAAGCTATTGAAAATCGATTGGCGCAGCTAGCTGACAAGCTCCAAACTAACCATTCTGTACAATTTATTGCCGTTTGCTCTAATGATGCAGCCGATTACCCTGAAGATGCTCCTGATCAACTCAAACAAACTGCAGAGCGACTGAAATTTAAGTTTGATTATTTAGTGGATGAAAACCAACAAATGGCAAAAGACTTTACCGCAGTTTGCACACCTGATTTTTTTGTCTATAACAAAGACCGCAAGCTTTCTTACCGAGGTCGACTTGATGACTCTTGGAAAAACGAAGCCACAGTTACAGAGCATGAGCTTGAAAATGCTATTTTAGCAACTTTACAATCTAAACCCACTACTGACCAACGCCCCTCTATGGGCTGTTCTATCAAGTGGAAGGACGTCACTAATGATTAAGTGGTTTTTACTCGCACCTCTAGTAATTTTTATTTTTGTTGGCACAAGAGTTTTCTTTTATACTGGCTATTACAAAAAAGTAACCATTCAAGAAGCTACTAACTATGATTTCCATATGGTCTATAAAAGTCATTCAGGGGCTTATCATAAAATTAATGATGTGATCGAGTCTGTTTCTACAGCTTTAGAGGCAGCAAGCCTAAAATGTGAAACAAGCTTTGGACAGTTTCATGATGATGTTAAGATGATTGAGCAAGACAGGCTCAAGAGTGATGGCGGCTGCCTTTTAAATACAAAACCAAGCTCTCTTAAAGAAGGCATAAGTTATAAGTATGTACCCTCTCAAAAATATGTAGTGGCTGTTTTTGATGGAGCCCCTTCTATTGGCCCCATGAAAGTTTACCCAAAAGTAAATAAGCATATTAAGTCTAAAGGCTTAATACTTAAAGGGTCTGTGATTGAAGCTTATAGGTCTATTGATGCCGAAAGCATCACAACTACTTATTATTTCCCAGTAGAATAAAGCATAAAAAAAGCCATCGCATTAACGATGGCTTTTGAATTCTAAAAAGTATGTCCGTACCTATTACTTAGCTATTAGCTCTTAATAAGTTAAGTGCAGAACCTGCTTTAAACCATTTAATCTGCTCAGTGTTCCAAGTATGGTTAAGCATAACCTTATCTTGCGAACCATCAGCATGGTCTAATACCATAGTCACTTGGCTTCCCGGAGCAAAGCTTTCTAAGCCTGTTAAGCTAATCATATCAAACTCTTGAACCTTGTCATAATCAGCAGGAGTAGCAAAAGTTAAAGCTAGTAAACCTTGTTTTTTAAGGTTTGTTTCATGAATTCTTGCAAAACTTTTTACAACAACTGCACTAGCTCCTAAAAACCTTGGCGTCATCGCAGCATGCTCACGGCTACTTCCTTCACCGTAGTTTTCATCACCAACGATAACCCAACCTTGATTAGCTTTTTTGTACTGACGAGCCACTTCTTGGCACTCTAACTCTTTATCACCAGTAAGAATATTATTTGATTTACCACGGCCTTCTGTAAATTCATTATTAGCACCCAGTAACATATTATTAGAAATATTATCTAAATGACCTCTGTACTTTAACCATGGGCCCGCAGGGCTAATATGATCTGTAGTACATTTAGCAACAGCCTTACATAATACTCTTAGGCCTGTGTAGTCTTTGCCGTCCCAAGCTTTAAAAGGTTCTAACAACTGTAATCTTTCTGAAGTTGGAGAAACTTTAACCTCTTCACCAGCACCTTTAGGCGCCATATAAGCATCAGGGTCAGAAACAAATCCAGAAGCTGGTAGCTCTGGAGCCTCAGGAGCTTTTAACTTAAGCTCAGAACCATCTGCTAATTTAATAGTATCTTTAGCTGGGTCAAAATCTAACTTACCTGCAATACCTAAAGCCATTGTGATTTCAGGACTTGCGATAAATGATAATGTTTCAGGGTTCGCATCGTTACGACCTCTGAAGTTTCTGTTAAAGCTATTTACAATTGTATTTACTTGGCCTTTTTTAAAATCAGTTCTTCTCCACTGACCAATACAAGGACCGCAAGCGTTAGACAATACAGTAGCACCCACGCTTTCTAATACTTCCATTTGGCCATCACGCTCAATTGTCTTTTTAATCAATGAAGAACCTGGAGATACTAAAAATTGCTGAGGCATTTTACGGCCTTTATCTAAAGCTTGCTTTGCAACATTAGAAGCACGACCAATATCTTCGTAAGAAGAGTTTGTGCAAGAACCAATAAGAGCTGCTGATAAATCTGTAGGCCAGTTATTTTCTGCAGCTACTTTTTTCATTTCACTTAATGGGCGAGCGGCATCTGGAGAATGAGGGCCAACAATATGTGGCTCTAAAGTTGATAAATCAATTTCAACAATTTCATCATAATATTCTGAAGGGTTAGCGTAGACTTCAGGGTCAGCACATAATAAGTCTTTATTGTCTGAAGCGATGTCAGCCAAGCCTTCTCTTTGAGTGGCTTTTAAGTAAGTGGCCATACGGCTATCAAAAGGGAATAACGAGCAAGTCGCTCCAAGCTCAGCACCCATATTTGTAATTGTGCCTTTACCTGTACAGCTAATAGACTCACAACCTTCACCAAAGTACTCAACGATTTTATTAGTCCCACCTTTAACAGTCAGTAAACCGCAAAGCTTTAAGATTACGTCTTTAGGAGAAGCCCAAGCTTGTAGCTTACCTTTTAAGTGAACACCAATAAGTTTAGGGTTTTTAACTTCCCAAGATAAACCCGCCATAACATCAGATGCATCAGCACCACCAACACCAACAGCCACCATACCTAGGCCACCAGCATTTGGAGTATGTGAATCTGTACCAATCATTAATCCACCAGGGAAAGCATAGTTTTCTAAAACCACTTGGTGAATAATACCAGCGCCTGGTTTCCAAAAACCAATATGGTATTTACTACTTACAGACTGCAAGAAATCAAAAACTTCATCGTTTTCATCCATAGCCACTTTCATATCTTTAGTCATGCCTTCTTGAGCACGAATAAGATGATCACAATGAACAGTTGCTGGCACAGCTGACTCTGTTTTACCCGCATTCATAAATTGCAATAATGCCATTTGAGCCGTTGCATCCTGCATAGCCACCCTGTCTGGGCTTAACAATAAAAAACTTTTACCACGGGTAAGATCTTGGTTTTCAGGGTCTATAAGATGACCATAAAGTGTTTTCTCAGCATATGTGAGCGGACGCCCCAAACGCTTTCTAACAACTTCTAATTTAGACTTTGTTGTCTTATATACATTTTTGACCATTTCAGGACTAGTTTCGATATTTGCCATATCTATAGGCTCCTTTTGAAGATTAAGTAACTATTACTGCTACTTAGATATTTTCATTTAATTTTCATTTAAGATGTTAAAGACAAATGATTCAGAGCACAACATATGGCCTTTTGCAGCAGTTGTATGAGCAAATAAGACATGAAAACTCTACTAATAACTATATTTTTCGCTTTAACTCTAAGCATATCTGCCAATGCCAACTACTGGGTTGAACCTGTTTTAGGCTATACCAATGGGAAACTTGAGTTTGGCTCAAACAGTTTTGACACCGATGGTATCTATTATGGCATTCGTGCTGGTCGACGCTTTAAAAATATATTCAAACTAGGTGGCACGATAACTACAGGCGCTACTACAATAAAAGCAAACTCCAACTCAGACACCAAAACTTCACAGTTAGGCCTGTATGCAGGCGCTGAAGTAACCCCCTCTTTTAATGTTTTTGCTGAATACTTTTTAGCCTCATCCATTCTTTTTGATAACTCTAATGCTAAGTGGAAGTCTAATATTGGCTACAAAGCAGGTTTTTTATACACAGGCCTTCCTCTGTTTTCACTAGGTCTTAATTATAAAATGGTGACTTATAATACTGTCGAAAGCACTACTTTTAATGGCGCTCCCTTAAAAGAAGACCCTAAAATCAACGCCTTTGAAGTTGTTGTGGGCCTAAGGTTTTAAGGTGTTAGAATCCTGACACTTCTGTAGATACTACATAGAGTCTTATTAATTTTTTATTTATGAGCGCACAGGCCTTATACTCTATTTATGCGTATACTTACTACTTTTATTGTTGTTTTATT
>JALZUS010000029.1 GCA_023299885.1 Bdellovibrionales bacterium
ATAGGAGGCATTGTCAGGACCCACCCTCTATGTGCCGCCTCTTCTTCTATACGCTGTCTTAGCCTAGAGTTGGCGCTTACGCCTCCAGTAATTGATATTCTTTGGCATTGTTTTTTTTCAGATGCATAAATTACTTTTTTAACTAAAACATCAACGATAGCCTCTTGATAGGAGGCACAAATATCTTCTACATTTTTTTGAGATCTATCTTCAAGCTTGTTCCACTCACGCAGTCCTGAAGCTTTAAGACCAGAAAAACTAAACTCATAGTTATCAGCATTCATTAATGGCCTTGGAAAATTTACGGCCTTAGGGTTTCCTTTTTTTGCTAATCGATCTATCAAAACACCACCTGGATAACCTAAACCTAATAATTTTGCAAACTTATCAAAAGCTTCACCAGCAGCATCATCACGGCTTTTACCTAAAAGCTCATAGTCACCTGGCTTTTTAACAAAGTATAAATGAGTATGGCCACCGCTCACGGCTAAAGATAAAAAGGGCTTGTCATAGCTCCACGCTGGCGTATAGCTTTCATCTTTTAAAAAGGGGGCCAATATATGACCTTCCAAATGATTTACGCCAATTAATTTCTTATTTTTAATTAAAGCTAATGACTTAGCTGTAACCACCCCAACAATTAAAGCCCCTATAAGGCCTGGCCGAGAGGTGACAGCAATAGATTCAATATTATCAAAATTTAAATTATTTTTCTTAAGAATAGTTTCAATAAGAGGAAGAATATTTTCTGTATGCTTTCGCCCAGCAATTTCTGGAACCACTCCACCAAAGTTTTTATGAGCAAGCTCTTGGCCTAAGGAGTGCTGATCAAGGACATAGCCCTCTTGATTGAGTATAGCTATAGAGGTGTCGTCACAGCTTGTCTCTATAGCTAAAACTAAATCATTCATTATATAAAATTAATCAAGTTGAGCTTTAGCCATTTTAGCTAAAGGTGATGATTGGTGACTATCGGCCACTTCTTTAAAAAATACTTTAGACTCTTCTTTAAAACCCAATTTTGTAAAGGCTATGCCCATGTTATACGTTGCTCTCGCATAGCGAAGCCCATTAGGGTTTAACTCTCTATACTTTTGATAGCCATCGATGGCTTTAATAAAATTATTATTTTTAAAGTCAGACTCAGCAGTATCAAATGCATTGGATTTAATGCTGGCCACTGGATTTTTCTTTATAACTTTTGTCTTCTTAGCTAAACTCACTTTGGTTTTTTTATAAGAAACAGAGCTTGTTTTTTTCCCATTTACTTTTCTATCGAGCTCATCAACGGCTTTTCTTAAAATATCAAAGCGCTCTTCTAGTCTTTTAAATTGGCTGTCGTTAATACCACTTGCAGCAGCCGGCGCAAGGCTCTGCTGGTTATTTTCCATAACTTCCATTCTGCCATTCAACGATCGAAGCTGCTCATCAATAGATGTTAATCTCATCAAAGCATCTGTTTTTTGCTCTCTAAGTACATCAACTTCTGACCTAGTCTGCACGCCCCCAGTATTGAGCGATGATCTTGTTGTTAGACAACCTGTTAACAGTAAAGAGCTTAAGCTAATAACTAATAAATGCTTCAAAATAAATCTCCTGATTTTAATTGGTCAATTTTTGCTTTTGTTTCAATTTTTTCAGCCAGCGACCTAGCCTCATTAAATATTTTTTTTGCTTCTGAATACTTTCTGTCTTTTAACAATCTTTTTGCTAAATTATGCTTTTCTTTAGCCGTCACCAAGTAACTAGCTACTGTAGACTCAGCACCTACATCATCAGCATACCGAATTGCTGTCTCCGAAAGAACCTCATCCATTACTGGCTGGGGCCCTACACAACCTACACCTATTAATAAAAAAGTAACTAACAAAAAGAGCTTCATTAAATTAGTTTTTCACAGGTACAAAGTTAGCTCTACGGTTCATAGCATGACCCACTTCAGAGTCTTGATAATCTAGCAACTTTTCTTCACCATAACTTACAGTTGTTAACTGATTAGAATTTACACCTAGACCTATTAAATATTCCATAATTACTTTTGCACGCCTCTCGCCCAAAGCTAAGTTATATTGAGTCGTACCCCTTGCGTCAGCATGGCCTTCAATTTGTACAGTGTGACCGGGGTGTGACTTAATCCACTCCGCATTACTCACAAGCTTTCTCTTTTCTTCTTCTGAAAAAGAAGCCAAGTTGTACTGGAACCTTAAAGTATAAAGACCATTTATACTTCCGCCATCACTACCTGAAGTATCAAAGCTTAGCGCTTTATCACTAATCTCTGGACTTAAGTCCTCAACAGATGCAGCTCCACCCAGAGGATCATTTGAGCTACCTTTTTTAGGCGCAGACTTACAAGAGGCCAATCCACCAACAATCACTACAAGTGCTATATATCTAAAGATTTTCATACCAAACTCCCTTTTCGTTAGTTATTTTATCTACTTATTCTTTAGTCTGGCAAATAAAGCTAGACTATTTGAGCCCGACAAAATAAATGAAAAATTATTAGGCGCTTAGATCTTTTGCATCGCATTAAGACTTTTTGCTTAACAGTATAGCCTCTCTAAGTCACACTGTAGAGAGGAAGAGGAGATTCAACTATGCGCCCATGGATAAAAGATCTTATTTTAGAAGAACAAAACATGGAAACAACAGGAATGGTGACACCATCCGGAGCTCACTTTAGCGAGTCTTTTGTTGAAACTGAAACTTTAGAGTTCTTAAAAGAACTAAAAACAATTTTTATTACTATTTCAAAACAATACAACGACCTCAAAGGTGACCATGGTGGCCATATTAAACTCTATGGTATCTCAGGATCGCTGACTGATTTTATGCTTTTTAGAAATAGCTTTAAATTGGTATTTTCTTTTAAATCACCAGGATTTATTTCTGTCACAAGCAACAGGATGTCAGCGCTTTCATTACCAGGAATGAATGGCAACGAAGAGCCTGGCTCTATCCAAGAAAGCATTGAAGCTAAACGTGGCGTTTTCGATGAGATTGTTTGGACTTATAAAAACCAAAATATTAATTTAGATCAAATGACAAAGTTTTTTCTCACGAAATTTGTTCGAGAAAGCTTCTAAATCTAGCTAAAGCTTCTGTTATCTTTTCATCAGACACCGCAATACTTGCTCTCAAGTAACCATCCAAACCAAAAGCAGAGCCAGGAACAACAACAACATTAGTTTCTTCAAGTAAGTACTGCGAAAAATCATCCGACGACTTTATAGCCTTTCCTTTAAAGCTTTTTCCTAAACATTGAGTTATATCAAGCCAAACATAGAAAGCTCCATCCGAAGGCTCAGCAGATATTAAAGGGATTGAACTTATCCCCTCTAAAGCCATCTTCATTCTCTTTTTTAAGATCTCAACAGAGTTTTCAATATAACTACCTAGATCAGGCATACATTCTGCAACAGCATACTGAGTAAACGAAGCTGCACAACTTGTCGTTTGACTATGAAACTTAGTCATAGCTTTTATGATTTCTACAGGACCCACAGCCCATCCCAATCGCCAGCCCGTCATAGAAAAAGCTTTTGAAGCACCACTCACAATTACTGTTCTTTCTGAAAGCTCCGGAGATGCTTGTAAAATATGAGGAGCGACCTTGCTTGAAAAAACTAATTCGTTGTAAATATCATCACTCATAATAATAATCTGCGGGTATCTTTTTAATACCTGTGCAATTTCGTCTAACTCGTTTTTTGTATAAACACGCCCTGTCGGATTACTAGGTGAATTTAAAATAAGCATTTTTGTTTTAGGAGTAATAGCTTTTTCCAAAGCCTTAGCGCACAACTTATACTGCGTTTCCTTATCTCCATTAACGATAACTGGGGTAGCTCCAACAAGACGAACTTGAGAAGGATAGCTCACCCAATAAGGAGCCGGTATAATGACTTCATCACCTGGGTTTAAAGTCGACTGCATTAAACTATAAATTAAAAATTTTCCGCCAGAAGAAACAGTTACATTCTCCTCTGTATACTGCGTCTGAATTTGTAAATTATTTTTTTTAGCAACAGCTCTTCTTAATTCAGGAACACCACTAGAAGGCACATACTTTGTTTTTCCCTCTTGAATATACTTTATAGCAGCCTTTTTAATAGGCTCATAAGTTTCCCAGTCAGGCTCACCCACAGTCAAGGAGATGACATCTTTACCACTTGCAGCTAGTTGCTTAGCCTTTGTCGCTAAACTTAATGTGGCAGAAGGCTTTAAGTCTTTTATTAAATTTGAAATCATCTCTAACTCTTTCTTTTACTGTTTAAAGCCTTTACCACTTCTTTAGGCACCAACTTTTCAATAGCTCCATTGTAAAGTGAAACCTCTTTAGCCATTCTTGAAGACACAAAATTAAACTCAGGGCTGGTAAAAACAATTAAAGTTTCAATTTCTGAATTAAGCGCCTTATTTACATTAGCCATAGCCATTTCATACTCAAAGTCAGCAATCGCTCTCAAGCCTCTTATTATAACTTGGATCCCATTATTTTTAGCATAGTCCACAGTTAACCCATTAAAAATATCTACTTTAACATTTGGTAAACCCTCTAAGCATTTTTGCGCCAGCTCTTTTCGTTCTTGAGCTGTAAACATATATTTTTTATGAGGCGAGTTAGCCACCAAAACAACAAGCTCATCATAATGTCCATGTATTCTTTTGATAATATCAATGTGGCCAAAAGTCATTGGATCAAAACTTCCAGGGTATAACGCTTTTCTCATTTCTATAGTTTCCTTTATTAATTAGACTTGTTTTTTAATATACATTGAAAGATGTTTGTCGCCATAAGATTTTCTCTTGTAAAGCTCTAAACCTTCATAGCTATCTTTAATTTTTTCCCAGTCCGAAGATTCTATACAAATAATACCTTCATCATTAAGCAGATTTGCAGTCGCCACGGCAGCCATCACCTTATCTGCCATTTTTTCTGTGAATGGTGGGTCAATAAAAATAACATCGAATTTTTTTTCAAAGTTATTTTTGGACAAGTAAGACATTACATCTATTTGGGAAATACTATAGCCATTTTCAACTTTAAGCGTTTCAATATTTTTTTTTAGTATCTTAATTGAAAGTTTATTTTTATCGACAAAAATTACCGACGAAGCGCCTCTCGATAGTGCTTCTAACCCAAGGCTCCCTGTCCCCGAAAACAGATCCAACACTTCTGCTTCTGGAACATAGGCCGCTATTGTATTAAATAAGCTTTCTTTAACACGATCTGTTGTCGGGCGAATATGATTATCTTTAAAAGAAACCAATTTAGACCCTCTATACTTACCTGATATAATTCTCACAACATCTCCAGTTTTTTAATTACATTTGATACTGTTTTAAATATATCTTCAAAAGGCTTTTGTAAAAAGATATGTGCCCCCAGTGAAGAAATATCTTTAGGCACAATTTCATCCCCAGAGTATGCAGACATCAATACTATTTTAACGCCCTGCTTGTCAGCCTCCTTAAGAACCTCTATGCCTGACTTGTCTGGCATAAGAACGTCTAAAAAAACAAGGTCAGGCTTTTCTTGGCTCCACAATTTTAGTCCCATAATCCCACCATCAGCCGATTTAACTTCAAAACCTTCTATCTGTAGAGTCATGCTTAGTGATTTCCTTATTAATGGTTCATCATCTATAACTAGGGCTTTTTTCATAATGCTTTAGCTCTTTCTAATTTATATTCTGGCAAATAAACCTCAAAAACGCTACCCACTCCTTCTTTTGAAGTGACTGTAATTTTTCCATGAAAACTTTTAACAATGTCTTGGACCAAAGACAGGCCCAAACCAGTGCCCTTATCTTTTATCTTTGTTGTGAAAAAGGCTTCAAATATTTTTTCTTGAATTTCTGGACTCATACCTGACCCATTATCCTTTACGTAAAAAACAATGTTGTTTTCTTTTTTATAAAGACCAATTTCTATATATCCATCAAGGCCTACAGCATGTGTTGCATTGATAATTAAATTAAAAAACACCTGCTGCAAAAGCTGTGGGTTCACTTTAACTACAAAAGCCTCATCTGGAAGAGACACTTTGTATTTATATTTTCCAACTTCAACTTTTACAAAACTCATTGTGTCTTTTAATACGGTCACAGCATCAACTTCTACAAACTCTTCCCTACTGCTTTCATTAGAGTATGACCTTAGGTTCTGAACAATCTTATTACAGCGCACTGCCGCTTTTTCTATTTCGCAAAGGTCTTCATTAATTGTTTTTACAGCTTTATACTTTCTTTGCAAAACCTGACTCATGCTTAAAATTCCTGTGAGAGGGTTATTTAAAGCATGCGCGATTTGTCCAGCCACACTACCTAGTGCAGCCATTTTTTCTTGCTGGAGTGCTTTTTGATGTAAGCGGCGCGAAGCGTCTACAGACTCATACCTCACAAAGCAAGTTTCTTTATCTATTAAATATTTTTTAGGCTTATATTTATTTTTATTTTCAGAAGAAATATAATCTTTATATTTCTTATTAGAAGATATAACTCTATCACCTTGAAGTAAGGCCACAGGCTCTTCTACTGTTTCAAAAACCGTCTGCCAAAGTAAAGACTCTTTTTTAAAAAAATATTGGTCTATTAATATTTTAGACTTATGTGAAATTATTTTCTCATATTTAAATAGAACTGCCTTTATTTCAGAAAATTCTATATCAGATAAAGCGCCCTCAAGAAGTAGGTAGATACCCCCCATCTCAACAAGCTTTATTGGGCCCACAGCTCTTCCAAGCTTAGTACTTATATGGCCTTGCTGATGGCTTTCAGATTTAAAAAATAATTCTTTAAGATTTATACATGATAGGATTGAGTTTTTTCTATTAATTAAAAATAAATTCTTTTTTTGAGTCCCAACCAAACCAACAGACTGCAAATTTGGAGACCATTTTTTTAATTCCCTAAAGACACTAAGCCAACTAAATAAATCTGAAGTGCCAAACAGTAAACTGACCCACTCAGACTCTCCCCTATAGAGACCTACTATTCCTCCTGACTTTAAAGATAAAATATAATCTTTGATTTCACTTTTCTTTGAAAATATTTTTGAAGGCCTCAGCTTATTGTACCAATTTTCTCTAAATTTTTTCTGTTCAGAATAGAAAACTATATTTTTATTTTCTATAAAATCTTTTTTATTAGATTTATAATTCTGTATATTTATAACCACAAGAGAAGACTTTATAATAAATGAACTCATGGTGTAGCTTATATTATTTTCTCTCAACCAAACCGAAAGTTCATCTTCATCTTGGAATCCGACTAAACATATCGAGCTATTCATAATGAGTAAGCCCCGCCTTAATTATAATTTTTTGAACTCACTACATTGGTAAGGTATTTGTGGATTTCTTGAAGCTCTTCTTTTTCTAGGTCTGAATTATCTAGAAACTCCTGAAGGTAAGCTTGAGCCATATGGAAGTCGCCCATTCTTGATAAGACCAAGCTATATAAAAGCTTTACTTCTACAATATTAGGGCATTCTACTAATAAGTTTTTTAAAATATTTTTTGCTGCATTGAGCTTGTCATCATTAATCAGTTGAATGATGTTATTAACCATAAATTGTTCTGTACTTTTATAAGCTTCCATTAGTAAATTTTATCAAATTTTTTTCTTAAAGATTATGCGATAAAAGTCTATATCTTGTGAGAGCCCATTTAGTTAACTAACAGGCGTCACTCTTAGATATAAATTATGCAGATTCTCTTTCATGATCCTGTAGTGGGCCTACATTCAATTTCAATTCAGAAATAAGAGAGAGTATCTCTAGGTCTTTATTTACAATAAGCTTAACAATGCGCTCTTTTTTGGCAAGCTCTGCTCTTACCGAGCTTTGAGTAAATTCTGAAATCATAATTTCGGTAGACATAGATAGCTGACTAATCTGCTTATCCAATGTTTTAATGCTATTTAAAAAACCTTCTCTCATTGAATAGAAGTATGAGAAATTTTCATAATTACCTTTATTAATTTTAATAAGCTGGTCATTATTTAAACCAAGAAATTTCTCTAGAATTTCATTCTTCTTTTTTAGGCTTTCAACGATTTCTTGCAATGTATTCCTCCTGGAAATTTTGGTTCTTGTTTATTCTCTCTACATTTTTAACAAATGTGTTAGTCAATAATTCGGCAGGCCGTTTAACCTGTAGAATATGGCACCCTTATAAGCCTCCTAAATAATTTAGGTTTTTTAAATTTTAAGCTTTTAAAATGCCGAAACTCAACTTATGTCCACAGCCCTAAACTCGCTATCAGTCTGTGTCCTAGGCTTTACCTTATATTCCCTAAAGACCGGGGAACATAACTTAAGTCTCACTATGAGACAGCACTTCTATAAAAAAAGGGTAAAAAAAAATTAAAAAAAACCTATAACTTAAATAAACAGGGTCTGCGCTCCATGCGCTACTTTATTTTTCTACTATTTACAGTATAAGTTACTGATATAACTAAGCTATTTAAAACAGCCTTCCCTACCTGTTAGATCTTATACAGACTATTTTTGTCAGCCTTTTTAGCGCACCAAAAAAGCAAGTAATTACAGTAGGTTACAAAAATGGTTTTTGGCCCGATTCCTGCTTTATATAAATGTGAGGTACGGATATGAAAAGAGTAAATGCATATATATTAATAGTTTTTATAGGTTTAAGTAGCTTATTTGTTTTCTTAACAAAGGAAACTTCTAGCACAACTACAGAAAATACTGCTACAGAAAACACATACGACATACCTTCTGATGAAAAGCCTTTTGTATACACAGGCATTCAACAAGACAGAAAAGCATTTAACAAAAAAGCCAAGATCCAATTTAAAGCAAAAAGAGTAAAACTAAACAAAAACACTAAAGCCTATTCACAACCTCAAGTGCAAAATGCTTCAGAAGAAAAGAAAGCCACAGAAACAGCTGCCGTAGCTGCTACTAAAAACACAGAACAAGATAAGCCTAAATTAGATAAAGATGGCAACCCTATTAAAGAAGAAAGCAAAAAAGATAATACAGCTGAAGGCACTGTTGTTTATAATCAAGGACAAGAAGAACATAACTTTGATTCTCCAGAAGAAAACTCAGAAAACAACAATGCTAATAATGAGCCTGCAATTCAAGCTGAAACTGTAAATACATTTTTTGGAGCACAAGAAGTAGCTGCAAACGGAGAGACAGATTCAAGCCAAGAAGAAGCATTACAACTTGCTGAGTGGAGAGCTTACCTTTTTGATTCACCAAGCAGCGATAAATTTAACGAATTTTTAGCTGACTTTAACTCTAACCAAATTGAAGGTTCAGTTTTCAGAAACCTTATTACTGAAGCTTTTCAAACAGAAGAAACTCAAACTTTTGCTTTTGATACAGTTAAGCAAGTAAAAAGCTCTTTTGCTTTTAATCTTTTAGCTTCAACTTATGACTCTAACAATGACTCAGCAATGAATACTGAACTTCTTGCTGAAATTAACACTTACTCTCAACTTGAAAATGTATCTTTTCTAAGAAGTACTCTTCAGAGCCCTGACACAATGGTGTTTGAAACGTCTTTAAATGTATTAAGATTATCAATAGACACTCATCTTGGAGGAAGAACTATCTCTTCTACTGATAGCGAAACAAGTGCTAGCGAAATTTTTGCAAGTTTTTTACCAGTATTTAGCTCTCTAGATCAAAGGCTTCAAGATGAAAGCAGACTTTCACTTTTTGATTCTATCTTTAGCTCTTTACAAGCTTTACTTTCTATCGATGAGCCTCAAGGATCAGTTGTATAATATCAGTTGTTGATTGCCCTTCTATAAATTTTAAGGACTGTACCTCACCACCGTTACTTAAAACAAAATCGGCACCAACAATTTGATCAACAGACCAGTCCCCACCCTTAACAAGTAGTGATGGTTTAACTTTTTTAATTAGATTTAGCGGAGTATCCTCATCAAAAATAGCCACATAATCCACGCAGGATAAACTAGCTAAGAGCTGAGCACGGTTTGCTTGGCTTTGAATAGGCCTTTTCTCGCCCTTTAATCGGCGAACACTCGCATCAGAGTTTATTCCTACAAATAGTTTTTTTCCAAGCTGCTTAGCTTGCTTAAGGTACTCTACATGCCCGATATGTAAGATATCAAAGCAACCATTTGTAAAAACTAAACCTTCTTGTGGAGTCCATTCGGATAGCTCTTTAGAGTTTAACACTAATGACATTTTAAATGTCCTTCTGATAAAGCTGTAATCCAGAGATGGCTCCAGCCAAATCTTTTCTAAAAATAAGTGATAGAAGAGGAAGAGTCACAAATCCTGTTATAGCCAAAAGCAGAGAGCGCCCAACAACCCTAAGGGCATAGTCATACTGTTTTTGTTGTTTTACTTTTCCAAGCTGACAATCTGTTGTCCATTCACCAATTGTTTTCCCAAAGAAAACTCTTGTTGTGACTAAGTAAATCTGATGAGACAAAACAAAAAGAGCAAATACTTTTGTTAAGAAAGAAGGCTCAGTAAAAAATGAAAATAAACTAATAGGCTGACCCATAAATTCTAATATTTTAGCCAACACAAAAGAAAAGCAAACCGCTACCGAAGCAATAAAAAAAGCATCAATAAGGTCAGCCGCTATATGTATCGAAATGGGCTTGTACCTTAAAACAGGAGGAGGGTTATCTGCAGCACTTCTCCTTACACCTATCAATGGTCTTTTAAAAATACCTTCTTGAGTACTAATGATACTATGAGTGGGCTTATTTCTTTCAGGCAAAGAAGTGTTGAGATCTTGAAATTTCTTTTTTGGTTTAATTTTATCAAGAGCCATATAGCCCAAAGGCTTTGTTGATGAGTACGAGGAGTTCATTCTCTGATTAAGAGTTAGCTCTTTTTTTGCGACAATAGGGTCCGTAATAGCTGACTCAGAAACAAAGTCTAAGTTTTTATCTGGGTCTAATTTAAAAGTAATTGCGTCTAAGGCTGACATTAAATCGCTTAACTCTTTTTTCGTTTCCTCGATATTATCATTTTTTATAGGCGCAGGTTTTACAGATTCATTTTTAATAGGTTCATATTGAATAGGATCCTTGGCCTTATGACTTACTGGCGCTGCTTTCATTTCAGTTTTTATGAAGTTTTCTTTTTTTACTTTTAGCTCTATTGGCCTCGTTTTTTTATGAAAACCCAAGCCATGAGTGATGGGCTTAATACTAAAATCGTTACTATCTGACATAGAACCCCCCGCTCTTATCAAAAAACTATAAGCTCATAGGCTTAAGTACTGAGATGATATTTTATGCTGCTGATAAGTGCTAAGCAAGCTGTTTCAGCTCGAAGTATCTGCGAGCCGAGGCTCACCGGCATTATATCTGAATTGAAAAACAACTGAGCCTCTTTTTCAGAAAAACCGCCCTCACTGCCAACAAATATCATTATTGAATCTAACTTGCTTATTTTTGATGCACTCAGCGAACTTGTTAAATGAGCTTTCAAACTAAGAGCTTCACCTTGAGAGCTCAACTTTTCATAAGCTGCCAAAGAAACTATACTTTCATTTTTAGACATCTCTATTAAGTCTTCTAAACCACACACGGGCGCAAGCTCCATCAGCTCGCCTCGGCCTGACTGCTGAGAAGCAGAGCTTATAATGCCAGCCCA
>JALZUS010000030.1 GCA_023299885.1 Bdellovibrionales bacterium
TATTTATTTGTACAGAGACATAATATTGTCAAAATCAATCTTTGACAATCGAGAGGTCGATTCATCAAGAGCAACTCTATTTTTTGCTGGCTTAATAGACAGGTTTGTCTCTTTGTTGAGATAAAAAAGCCCAGTCATTATACTGTTTTTGTTTTTACTCTTAGAAATAATGTTTTTTGCAGATTCTAAAGAGCCAATATTATGATCTTCAGCAAGCTTATTAAATTTGAGATAGTGAGAGTCAGAAATCGCCACTAAGGCCTCTTTGTCATAGTTGGTTTGAATATCAGCTTGGTCTTCTATGAAATCAATTTCATTAATAGCAATTTTGTTTTCTTTGACATAGCTATGGCTTTTTGTAGAGCCCTCGTGGTTAGCAAAAGCAATGCATGGAGAAACAATATCAATAAAGGCTGTGCCATTAAAATTGAGCGCTGCTTTAAGTAGTGGCCCTAATTGTTTTGCGTCTCCAGAAAAACTTCTAGCCACAAAGCGACAGCCTGCTTCTAAGGCCATGGCACATAAATCAAAATGCTCAAATAAGTTAAGGCTTCCTTTTTTTGAAGCCGAGTCTTTGTCGGCAGTGGCAGAGAATTGACCTTTAGTAAGGCCGTAGACTCCATTGTTTTCTACAATATAAACCATGGGTATATCGCGGCGAAGTAAATGTAAGAACCCACCAAGGCCTATGCTAGCGGTGTCGCCATCTCCAGAAATCCCTATAATCTTTAAGTGTGGGTTAGCAGAATGCACCCCAGTAGCTAATGGGGCCATGCGGCCATGAATAGAGTTGAAGCCAAAAGAGCCACTAGAAAAATAAGTAGGAGTTTTAGAAGAGCAGCCAATGCCAGAAAGCTTTACCATCTGTGAAGGGTCTATTTGTTGAGAGTGCAGAGCCGAAATAATATTAGCGGTAACACTATCATGGCCACAGCCAACGCATAAAGTGGACTTAGATCCTTTGTAAATTGATTTTTGAAAGCTATTGCTCATGTAAGCCTCCGTAGAGTTTAAAAAGCTGTTTGCCAGAAAAAGGGAGGCCATTGCTAATAGTAATTGATTTTAATTTTTTATAATATTGAGGGTATTCTTGTAGCACTAAATTAAAAAGCTGTTTGCTTGAGTTTTGCTCGATAATAATAATTTCGTCATTGTTATCGATATAGTTTTCAAGCTCTTGAGTGAAAGGTAAAGCCCTTAACCTTAGGCTTGATGTAGGTTCTTCTATTAAATTTTGTAACTCTTTAATAGCCACTTCGGAAGGGCCAAAGCTGATAAAACCTGTGGTGGCTTTGTCTGAAGTTTTACCTGTAGTTTTGCCTGAGGTTTTAATGACAGGTTTTGGTACTAAGGTTTTTGCGTGCTGCCATTTTCTATCTAGTTTTTGAATGAGGGCTTCGTAATCTTTAGCCTCTTCAGAATAAAGGGCCGCCTGAGTATGGCTTGTGCCACGGGTAAAGTAAGCAGCATGAGGGCTTGCGTCTCCAGGTAAGCTTCGTGGGCTAATGCCTGTATCTGTTTTTTGGTAGCGGTTAAAGCCTTCAGTAGGGCTAATAGCGAGTTGTCCACGATTAAATTTTTGGTCTGACTGCTTTAATGTTTCAGTCATATGTAGGTTCATGCCTAGGTCTAAATCAGAAAGTACAATCACTAAGGTTTGAAGCTCTTCTGCTAAATCAAAACAGGCTTGGCCAAAATCATAACATTCTTGAGGAGTGCCCGGCATAAGCACAACATGCCTAGTGTCTCCATGTGAAAGTGTGTGTGCAGATAGTAAGTCGCCCTGTGAAGTTCTTGTTGGCAAACCAGTAGATGGGCCAAGCCTTTGGACGTTCCAGATAACACTTGGTATTTCAGCAAAATAAGAAAGTCCGGCCGCTTCTGCCATTAAAGAAAGGCCGGGGCCAGAAGTAGGCGTAAAAGCACGAGCACCAGCCCAGCTCGCACCAATCACCATGCTAATAGCAGAAAGCTCATCTTCTGCTTGAATAACTTTAGCACTATCATTTTTAGCAAAGGCTTCAAAGTTTTCAGCCACAGAGCTTGAAGGTGTAATTGGGTACCAAGACATAAAACTACAGCCACCATCAACAAGGCCAAGCGCTGCCGAAGCATTACCATCAATCAAAATTGCATCGGTATGTTTATTAGATGTTTTTTCTAGTTGAAAACTTTGTGTTGCTAGCTCTTGATCAAACCCAATATTAAAAGCTTTTTTATTGAGCTCTAATAGCTCTGGGTTTTTAGAAAAGCGTTCTGTTAATAAATCTAAAATAATTTCTTTATTAAGGCCTAATATATTTGTAACTACACCAAGGTAGATTAAATTTATTAAAAACTTATTTATTTTAGGGGAGGCTTTTAGCTCACGTACTAATTTTTTAAAAGCTATTGGTACAAAAAGACGACCTTTTTTAATTTCATCATTAAGAGTAATGCTCTCATCATAAACAACTAAAGCGGTATCAGATGTTTGATTGAGGTTTTGAAAGATAGATTCTTTTGAAAGGCCTATTAATAGATCATAAGGCTCTTTATAAGAAAGCAGTGTCTCTGTGCTTATGCGTATACAGTATTGAGTAGGGAGGCCTGCAATATTAGACGGAAAAATATTTTTAGGCGTTATAAAATAACCTGAACGAAACAAGGCTTTAGCCAGCAACTGATTTGTTGAAGAGCTACCTGTGCCATTAATCGTTGATATGCATAGAGATATATCTTTGTGGGCCATAGATTGGATGTAGCATAGACTACAAGGCTAGGTAAGGTTTTTTTAAACCTATGTAAGCTCTATAGTCTTAATCCATTTTTCGTAATTAGCTTGAATCTCTTCAATTTCAGCCGGTGGCTGTACGGGCCCAATATGAATTTTTAAAGACCCTGGCTTTGGGGCGCTTCCCTTAGGCATAAGCTTAGCTCCGCCTTCTATAAATAGAAATAAAATAGGAGTATCAGTGTTTTTAGAAAATATACTAACGCCTTTTTTAAACGGGTTGAGTGTGCCGTCATAAGAGCGGGTGCCTTCAGGAAACATAATAAGCCATATACGGTCTAAACCTTTTAAGAGGCTCATACATAGCTTTACAGCCTCTCCACTTTTATCTTTGCGGTCTATAGGTATGGCACCTAGGCAGTGTTTAGAAAAAAATGAAAACACAGGGTTTCTAAACCAGTAATCTTTGGCAGCTGTAATGTAGAGGTGAACCCAGTACTTAAATGGAATAGCTGCCGCAATAGAAACAGCGTCTAAATGGCTCGTATGGTTAGAAATAATGATTAGGCGCGGATGCTCTTTGTAGATGTTTTTAAAATCGCCTACCACTTTAAGCCTTATAAATACTTTGAAGGCCAATACTTTTAAGAAAAAACCCCATAAGGCTCTAAAAATCCAACTCATATAATCAAAGTGCCGGGTAAATAGGGGTAAATGTTTCATGTGTGCGGGGAGCTTAGTGTATTGCTCGTTTTCGTAGTTCCAGCCTTTCATAAATTAAAGCCAGTACTTAAAGGTATAATAAAAAACAGGGGCAGCAAAAATATACTTTTCCATGCGGGCTAAAGTGTCATCGCGCCCTAAAATAAAAAGGCCTGAGTCCTTAATACCTAAATCTTTACGAACCACAGAAATTAAAACATCTCCTGCTTTACCAAAAAAGCAGGCAATAAAAGCTGCAGCAATCCAGTAAGGTTCGTCTTTAATAACAAGTAGCCTACGTATACTCCAGGCTACTAGCAGTGTGAGTGAGAAAGAAATCAGTAGGCCTTCATAAGTAAAGCGGCTTGAAATGGTGCTGATAACTTTGCGTTTACCCAGAAGTAAGCTAAAAAAGTTTTGGGCTCCATAGCTAAATTCAGATAAAATAAAGAAGTAAAGTAAAAGATAAAGGCCTTTTTCAAGATGCAGAATAAGACCTACATGTAAAAAGCCCCAGCCTAAAAAGAGAAAACATAAAAGGCTTAAAGAGATGTACTGAATCATATGCTTATATGAGTTTCTTAGCATGGGAACAAAGCAAAGTAGGCCTAAGAAAAACATGGGGGTAAGGTTAAAAACATCTTCCCAGTTTTTGTAAGTACTGTATGTGGCTGCAGCTATGCATGCATAAGAAACAACAACAAACCAATTGCGGTGATATACACCCACCATTTTAAAGAATGTTTTAGCTCCTAAAATGGAAACTAAAAATAAAACAAAATAAGGCCAAGGTTGAGGCATAGCGATAAAACCAAGAAGTAGGGGTGAGGCCAGTAGCCAGCTTTGTAGGCTTTTCCATGATGCTTTATATCTAGGTTTCTTTTTTTGTAGGAAATAAAGAACTATAGTTGATAGCAATAGAAAGCCGATAATCATACCCGCTGTTTCTAAAAATAAGCTTTGTTGCCATATAGGCTTTGCTAATGCATTTTCCAATTTATGTCATAATCCTTTATCTTTTTATATAGACTAGATCTGGAGATTTGTAAATTTTCAGCCGCCACCTCTACGTCTTTGTATTTGCATAGGGCTTTTAAAAGGACCTCTTTTTCATATTTATTGATAATATCGGCTAAACAGGCCTTTTTTGACAAAGTATCTTCATTTATATCGTAAGGGCTTTTATTAATGGCAGAAAGAATGTCTTCATGCCTAATAACGGGTAGTGGCGCTGATAGTAGCAGTTTTTCACAAAGTCTTTTTAGCTCTCTAACATTTCCTGGCCATGCTTGTTGTTTTAATAAGTTAAGGGCTTCAATATCTAAAGTTTTCTTAGAGCTTTTTTTATTTAAAAAATATTGTGCTAAATCTTCTATATCTTGGGGCCTTTTATTGAGGGCTGGTATAGAGATTTTTTTGCCATTAATCCTCCATAATAAATCAGACCTAAATAAGCCTTTTTCTACAAGCTGCTCGAGGTTTTCATTAGTAGCAATAATAACTCGTGTATTTACGTTTTTAGTTTCTTGGCTGCCAACGCGTCTTATTTCTCCAGACTCTAAAAACCTTAATAGCTTTACTTGCAAAGGCAGTGGCAGTGCTTCAATTTCATCAATAAAAAGATCGCCACCATGAGCGGCCTCAGCGAGGCCAACTTTATTGCTGAGTGCCCCTGTAAACGCGCCCTTAACATGGCCAAAAAATTCAGATTCAAAAAGTTTTTCTGGGATGGCTGCAATATTAAGTTTAATAAAGTGAGATCTTGGCTCTTGAGAATGGAGCATTTCTGCAATAAGCTCTTTGCCTGTGCCCGTAGGGCCTTCAATAAGAATAGGCCCAGGTTCGCCTTTTAAATTAGAGATTTGTTTTTGTAAGGCCATAGAGTGATTGCTGTTTCCTATCCATCTTTGGAATGATTTTTTCCCACGCTGTTGGGCTTCTTTCAGCAACTGATAGGCTTCTATCTTTTTAAGTAAACTAATGAGCTCTTCTGGGTTTAGAGGTTTGGCAATAAAACGGCTGGCTCCTGCGTTAATGCATGCTTCCATATTCTGTCTGTCTAGGTTCCCAGACATGGCAATGATCTCTAGGTTTGGCCTTTGTTTTTTAAGTCTTTTAATAACCTCTATGCCTTCGGCTTTATTTGTGTCCGCCGATAAATGCATATCAACAAAGGCTGCGTGGTAGTGTTCAAATATATCAATTTTAAAATTAAGGCTATCAAAGCTATCTATAGACCAGGCCTCAGGTAAAAGGCTTTCTATGCTTTTTAATATATAAGGATCGTCATCAACGACAATCAGCTTGAGCTTTTTCATTAATCCCCCCGGACTAAACTGGTTTCTCGAAACCAATTTATAGCAAAAAGAGTGAGCTTTTTGGGCATTCATTGTGCCTTTTGCAAATTTTGCTAAACGAAATGATAGAATTACAAAAAAGGACTGCTTAGGTAGAGCGAAAATTGTTACTCTAAAGCCAGTTTAGTTTTTATTACAAAGGCAGAATAACTATGAGTAAAATTTTATTATTAGAAGGCATTCACCCAATAGCTAAAGAGCGTTTAAGCGAGCAAGGTTTTGATGTTAGTACTGTTGACCATGCCCTTAGCGAAAATGAACTAATTGAAAAACTACCAGGCTATGATGCTGTAGGGATTCGTTCAAAAACACATATCACACAAAAAGTTTTAGAAGCCTGTAGCCACTTAAAAGCCATTGGTACTTTTTGCATTGGTACTAACCAAGTGGACCTTCTCTTTTCTAACCAATCGGGTGTTCCAGTATTTAATGCTCCTTATAGTAATACAAGAAGTGTAGCTGAGCTTGTAATAGGCTTAATGATTTCTTTATCAAGACGCTTGGGTGACGTGAATAGCGGGGCCCATAAAGGCCAATGGGATAAGTCAGCCAAAGGCTCTTTTGAAATACGTGGTAAAACTTTAGGTATTATTGGTTATGGGCATATAGGCACACAGGTGAGTGTATTAGCAGAAGGCATGGGCCTTAATGTGATTTACTATGACATTATTAAAAAGCTACCTTTAGGAAACGCCAACGGCTTAGAAAGCTTGAATGCGCTATTAGCTGCATCTGATTTTGTAAGCCTTCATGTGCCAGAAACAAATGAAACAAAAAATCTCATTCAAAAAACACAATTAGCACAAATGAAAAAGGGATCTTACCTTATTAATGCTAGCCGCGGCTCTGTTGTAGACATTAACGCTTTAGCAGAAAGCATAAAATCAGGACACATAGCTGGCGCTGCTGTTGACGTTTACCCAAAAGAGCCAGCCAGCCGCCAAGAGACATTCACATCAGAACTTCAAAACTTACCCAATGTTATACTGACTCCGCATATTGGTGGCAGTACAGAAGAGGCCCAAGAGTCTATAGGGCGTGAGGTTTCAGAAAGCTTTATCCAATATTTAAAAAATGGGTCTACTAATGGTTCTGTAAACTTCCCGCAAATTTCTCCGGGTGTTAAAGCTGAAGGTGCTTTTAGGCTTATTAATATTCATAAAAACGTGCCAGGTGTTTTGAAAGAGATAAACGATATTATTTCTTCAAGTGGTGCCAACATTAAGGCGCAGTTTTTGGCCACCGATAGTAATGTAGGCTATGTGGTGATCGATAGCGAAACCGCTCTGGGGAGCGAGTTTGTGGGTAAGATTGAGGCGCTTGATACTAGTATTAAAACGTATTTGGTTTAAAACGCTAACGAGCAAAAAAATACTTCTTAGTATGAGGCTAATTTACGAAGTATTTACTTTGCATTGTTTAATGTTTAGACGCCTTTAGGCCCGCTAGGTATTTGCTTTGAGATGATGGTGGCATAGTGCTTGCACAACTAATTAGTTCATACTTAAGGACATCAAATGAAAACAAAATACTTATTTGCACTAATTAGCATAGCTTTTTTATACTTACCTTCTGCTCATGCAAAATCAGATAATACTCACTTAATCGATTTAAGTAAATTTGAAGAGCAAGGTATTGTCTTAAAATATGACCTTATAGTTATGTCCCCAAATACACACCAATTTAAGAATCCTTCTGCTGAATTTGATGGAAAAAAATATTACATCGATCATGATTATGATAATGGAGAAAGATTTTGTAAATCATTAGGGTACTTAAGCGATGATCGCAGTTACATTTTTAATGGCTATGATTATGGATTTGTATCGCCTACAAGAGTATTTTCAGTTGAAGAGGATAATGGTGAGTTTTTTATTTATTTATCTAATAGAAGAAAAATTGTTAGAACGAAGAGTATAGTTTGCATAAACCCAGGTCACCAGCAACAGCGTGCTTACCTTAAAAAACTAAATCAACTTTCAAAGAGTGGAGATTTTGAAGGGTTTGAAAAGCTACAAAAAGAGATAAAAGATTTAGGCTTATTTGAATAAAACTAAAACATCTTGCCAGGGTTCATGATGCCATCCGGGTCAAAAACCTTTTTAATTTGTTTCATAATTTCTATTTCAGCCTCAGAGCGGGTGTATTTAAGGTAATCTTTTTTAACAAGACCTACGCCATGCTCTGCTGAAATACTTCCACCTAGTTCTTTAATAATAGTAAAAAGCTTTTCATCGACTTTATGGCATTGTTTTAAAAAGGCTTCGCTATCCATGTCTGAAGGTTTTAAAATATTAATGTGCATATTGCCGTCACCAATATGGCCAAACCAAACGACTTCAGTATTAGGGTAGTCAGTTTTTAATAATTGGTCAGTTTGCTCTAAAAATTCTGTTACTTTTGATACTTTAACAGAGACATCATTTTTATAAGGGTATTCTGTAGATAAAGTTTCAGAGATATTTTCGCGGATGGCCCATATTTCTTGAGTCTGTTGGCTGTTTTGGCTAATAACGCCGTCGGTAAGCCACTCGTTTTCAAAAGCGGTAGCGAAGGTAGCTTCAATGTTATCAGCTGTGTCCTCTAGCTCTATCAGCAAGTAATGAGAGGCCTCGTCTTCTACAGGCAAGTTGTACTTTGTTGCAGAGACTACTTTTTGTGCTGCTAATTTTGAGATGTATTCAAAGGCTAACACAGAATGTTTTTGTGTAAAGAGGCTATAGACCTTAAGTATGTTTTCTAATTTCTCTAGGCTTAAAAATAAAACTTGGGTTTGTTTGGGCGGGGGGCAAAGCTTTACAGTCACTTTTGTAATAAAGCCTAGCGTACCTTCGCTGCCAATAAATAAATGCTTTAAATCATAACCACTAGCATTTTTAACTAAAGAATTATTGAGTGTTAAAACTTCGCCTGTGCCTGTCACCACTTCTAAGCTTGTGATCCAATCACGGGTAAGCCCGTACTTAATCACTTTTATGCCGCCAGCATTTGTAGAAACATTGCCGCCTATTTGGCTAGAGCCTGTTGCAGCAAAATCAACAGGAAATATAAGGTCTTTTTCTTTTGCGTAATTTTGCAAAGCCTCTGTAATGACGCCGGGCTCGCAAGTGACAGTGCTGTCTATAGTATTAAAATTTAAAATGGTATTCATGCGTTCAAAAGAAATAACGGCTTCTTTGTTAGTGGCAAAAGCAGCGGCACTAAGGCCTGTGCGACCACCAGAGGGGACAAGGCTAGTGTTAGTTTCTCTGGCCCACTTCACTATGTTGGCGACATCCTCTGTGCTTTTAGGAAATAAAATAACAGAAGGGTCGGGGGTGTAATGCTTAGTCCAATCAGAGCCATAGGTTTGTAGGCTTTGAGTGTCTGTTTTTATTTGATCAGGTTGTAAAAAATCTTGTGGTTTCAATGTTGTAGTCCTGTTGTGTCTTTTTATGTTGTCTTACTTACTGCGACTGAATCAGTTCAATGTAACTTGGTTCTTTATTTAAGTGAACGGATTCTTTGTTAGATCGCTTATTTAATATGTGCTCAAGTAACTGTATAGCTGTCTCTGTTTTTTTAGGGATAATATTGCCCATAGAGCGCTCTTCCATGATTTTGCAAAGCTCTGTTATTTCATCAAATCCGTAAGTCTTGCCAGACCCTTTTAATTGGTGAAAAATCCTATGGACTTCTTCGCCATTAGTTTGTTGGTGGGCTGTTTTTAAATTAGAAATTATATTAGGTAATTCTGCTAGATACTCTTGTTGGAGCTCGGCCATCATTGCTTCAAAATCCATTTTAAGCCGCCTGGTCTAAGTATTTAGCCCATTGATACTCTGGCAGGTAAAAGTAAAAGCATGAGCCTTGGCCGGGCTGTGACTTAACACCAATGCGACCCCCATGCTGTTCAACAAGCCCTTTAGAAATAGCTAAGCCTAAGCCTGTGCCTTTAACAATAGGGGTTTTGCTGCCATTCACTTGTCTAAATTGCTCAAAGATATGCTCTTGGTCTTCTGGTGCAATGCCGGGCCCCTGATCTTTAACTTCAAATAAAACTTCATCTCTATTAGTGAGGCTTACTTCTATATTTACTGTAGACTCAGCAGGGCTAAACTTAATGGCATTAGAAATTAAGTTGGTAAGTACTTGCTGTGTGCGCTCAGAGTCCATAAGTACTGCCACCTCAGGTAGCGGGGAGTAGGTGAGGTTTACATTAGCTGTAGTCGCTAAACCATGAAGGCTGTTTGTAGTATTAACAATAAGTTCTTCTAAAGAGCTATAAGCTGTAGTGAGTGGAAACTTTTGAGCCTCTATTTTTGCAAGGTCTAAAAGGTCATTAATAATACGAATGAGCCTGTCGGATTCAATCTCTGCAATAGAAACTAAGTTTTTAGCATCTGGGTTTATATCTCCAACTACACCAGCATTAATAAGATTTAAAGAGCCTTTAATAGACGTGAGTGGTGTCCTTAGCTCATGGCTTGCAATACTTAAAAAATCAGACTTAGCTTGGTCTAATGTTTTAAGCTCTTCAACTTGTTCGAGCACTTGCTGCGCTAAAGTGTTAAAGGTTTCGTGAAGCTGACCTAGTTCATTTTGTTGTGGCACTTCAAATTCAAAAGAGTATTTATTATGCTTAAAGTTATCCATAGTAAGCTGCAGTTTAGAAAGCGGCTTAAAGATAGAGTTTTCAGTAATAAAAAAAGCAGTAATTAAAAGCATAAGAGTTATAAAAGAAGACAGCCCCCATGTAAATTTAAAATTACTGTCATTGTACTCTAAATGTTTAACGGCATACTGCCTATAGTTGGCCTCATTAGCTTCATAAACTTTTAAAGTCTCTCGAGTTTTTCTTTTAGAGCCAGCCAGTATAGAGTCCACTAAGTCTTTAAGTGTGTCTTCCCTGTGAAAGGGCTCAATATTTTGTTGGATACTTTTGATTTCAGAAAAAGCATCTACGTTTTTCCTGTTTTTTCGTAACATGTTTATTGAGTTTAAGCTTTTGTAACTTAATTGAATTTGAGACGAGTAGTGAGAGGCCATCTGGTAAGACTGATATCCTTTAAAAGCACTAAATACGAGTGCAACACCAGTTAAAAAAAATAAGACTTTAAGTCTTAAATTTAAAGACTTCATCCTGCTTTAACCTCTTTACTAGCGTTAGCTAGTGTTTCATCAATCAATTGGCAAAGCGTGGAGGGGTTAAAGGGCTTAGGGATATGGCCTTCAGCAATACGTAAAAAATTAGCAATATCTTCGGGTTGGTTTTTTGCGCTTAAAAATATAATTGGAGTTTTGTTTTTATCTTTAAGCCTAATTTCTTGGCTAGCTTTTATGCCATTCATTTTAGGCATCATTTCATCGAGGATAATAAGGTCATAAGTGTTAGTTAAAGCTTTTTCTAAAGCCTCTTCGCCATTTTGTACCCAGTCCACTTCGTGGCCACCTAGTTTTTCTAGGGCCATTCTTGAAATAACAGCTACATTTTTATCATCTTCAGCTAATAATATTTTCACGTAAAAAACCTTACCTCTCAAAGGCTTTATCGGAGAGTTGGCTGGGTTTTATTAGGGCTATTGTTTGTTTAGTGCTGGTTTTGTTGGGGGAGCTTGGAATCTGAGAGATTTTGAGCAGGTATTGGTCAAAATCTCTAGGTAAAATTAAAGGGTGTATCAGATTGAGACAGTAACTCTTACTTAAGAGCCCCCGCCAATTCACCGGCTTCATACATTTCCATAAGTATATCACTACCACCAAGTAGTTCTTTGTTATGGTAAAGCTGAGGGATTGTTGGCCATGAGCCATACTCTTTTATGCCTTGTCTAATTTCTTGGTCTTCTAAGATGTTACAGCTTCCAAACTCAACATTAAGCTCGTTTAAAATTGCGATAGCTCTTGCCGAAAAACCACACTGTGGAAAGTTAGGCGTGCCCTTCATAAAAAGAAAAGTTTTATTGCCGTTAAGTAATGTTTCAATTTTTTGTTTAGTTGATTCTTCCATTATTATCTTCCTTATTTAATCCGTAATTATTTTTAGTTAATTCTAATATTTAGTTAATATTTATAGAGTAATAAATTTTAAAGCCAGTGCATGTATCTCGCCGCTTTTTAGCTCGTCATCAAAAAGCTTCATTATAGCTTGGTGTTTTTTCACACGTGATAAGGCCTTTAAGGCTTCGTTTTCAGAGATACGTACATCAAAGTAGTCGCCAGAGCCTCGGGGGTCTAAGGCGGCAGCCTTGGTACCTTCAAAGGCTGTTTCAATACGCTTTTGGATTTCTTGAGTGTCCATAATTATGCTCTCCTAGTGTTCATAGGCTAAGTATCACGAGTTTTATTGACGCGCAAAGGCACCAAGCATATATAGTTTTTATGGACGATTACTATGTTTCGGCCCCAGAGGCTCATAAAAAGAAAGAAAAAGCCAAGGCTCGAGAGATGAGGCAAAGCGGTTGGTGGAAGCAAAAGCTTGGCTTGTGTATTTGCGAGTATTGTGAGCAAAAGTTTGAGAAATCAGAGCTTACAATGGATCATAAAATCCCTATATCTCGTGGTGGGTATACAAAAAAAGGAAATGTCGTGGTTGCCTGTAAAAATTGCAACACCAGTAAAAAACACCTTACTCCTGTCGAACAAATCTTGTCAGAAGATTAATAGTTAAAGCCTATCTTTACGGCCTCACAAGCCCCCATATAAAAACTAAAATATAGCTAATTTGCGATAGATATACGTAGATCAAATGCAAATTAAAGGCACTAGAGAGTTTTGATTGCTAGTAAATCCTTACACATCTGCCTCATTTGAAGGCTGACTACTTTTACTACTCTTGCGTTTTGCCAGCCCAACGTCTTAGGATGGCATAAGTTTATAAATTGAAAAGGATTTATTTGTGTCAAAAATTACTCAAAGTAGTACAGCAGAATACTTCGCAAAAAACCTTCAGCAGGTGGGATTTTCGTCTCCATTAAAGGCGGTTTTAACCACTTTAAAAGAGTCGGTAGATAACTCGCTAGATGCTTGTGAAGAGTTTGATATTTTACCAGAGCTACATATAGAGATAGAAAAAGTAGGAAAAGGCTCATCTAAAAGTACTGATTTAGTCCGCATTTTAGTTAGAGATAATGGCCCGGGTTTAAGTGCAGAAGACTTGCCTAAAGTTTTCGGTGAATACTTAGCTTCTTCTAAGTTTGGCCGTGGTCGCTGTTCTCGTGG
Source organism: Bdellovibrionales bacterium (assembly GCA_023299885.1). Taxonomy (GTDB): domain Bacteria; phylum Bdellovibrionota; class Bdellovibrionia; order Bdellovibrionales; family UBA1609; genus JALZUS01. Next base: position 12,970 of record JALZUS010000030.1, read on the forward strand.
CCAGCAAGGTATTGGTATTTCTGCTGCAACAACATGGGCGCAGTTAACTAACGCTGCTGGAGCTCATGTTATTAGTAAAACAAAAACAATGAAAAAGGCTATTAAAGCCACTGTTGATGTTGATATTAAGCACAACAAAGGAAAGCTTAAAAATAAAGAAAGCATAACTTGGGACAAAAAAAATGGCCTTCAGGTTGAGTTTGTTATTGATGGCCGTGTCCAGTTAAATGGCGACGGTGGAGTGCTTACCTATTTAGAGGGAACGACTCTTGTAAACCCTCATTTGAAACTATCTTATAAGCTTTTAGACAATGACCTTGTAAAAATTGATAGGGTTTCAAAAGAAATCCCTAAGGTTCCGCCAGCAACATTACCACATCCTCATACTATGAAGTTAGGTGAATTCTTAACCCATGCGCTTTTATACCCAGGGCATACTTTAACTCAGTTTTTAAAACGTGGTTTTTCTAAAGTAAATGATGCCGCTATTAAAGATTTTAAAAAGCAGGGTGTTTCAGCTAAAGACCTAAATAGAAAAATGGGGCAATTTAAAGACAGCGAATACAAAAAACTATTTCAGGCCATTCAAGAAACAGACCTGGGCAATCCAACAACTCGATCAGTACTTGTTATTGGTGAAGAGGGCTTAGCAAAGAGTATTCAGCGCTTAGGTGAAGTCGACTTTTTTAGTGTTGTAACAAGAAAACCAAAAATTTGTGATTTTAAGCCGGTAGTAGTTGAAGTGGCTATTGCTAGGTTTCTTAATAAAAAAGGATCTGATGATGAGCCTAGCCAATTGCTAAGATTTGCTAACCGTGTACCTTTGCAGTTTGATAAGGGTGGTTGTGCCATCACTAAAGCAGTAGAGTCTGTAAACTGGAAGTCTTATGGCCTAAGTCAGCCAAAAAGAAGCTTGCCGCGTGGCCCTTATGTATTTGCCATTAGTGTAACTTCGCCATTTATTAAATTTAAAAATGCATCTAAAGAAACTATTGATTCAAGTGATGAGCTAGTAGACGAGCTTCGCTTTGCAATGATGAGGGCTGGTCAAAAGCTTTCTCGTCATATTAAACAAGAGCAAAAAGCAGCTGATTTAGAGCGTAAAAAGCAGCATATCGAAAAGTTTGGCCCTATTTTGGTAAAAGGCTTAGTGGATATTACTAAAGCCAATGCCACTCGTAAGAAAAAGGCCGTGGCGGGCTTAGATAAAATTCTAGGTCGAGACGCAAAAGAAGCAGAAGCACAGTTAAAAGCAGCAGATAAAAAGTTAAAGCAGCTTAAACAAAAACAGAAATCTAAACTAAGTTAGGCGCTGAAGTTATGGCAAAAGCAAAAGTTAAAAAAACAACAAGAAAGAAAAAAGACATCCCTAAAATGGCTAAAGAGCTTTGTGAAGGGATGCTCTCTAATTTAGAAAAAGGCAAAAAACCTGTTTTACACGCGGTGAAGTGCTCGCTTGATAACTCTATATATGACCCTAAAAAAGGTTATTTTACTCCAGGTGAAAAGCTTGTACGCACAGAGCTTAATGTATCGTCGGTACAAAAATTAGCTCGTACTGTTTTCTTAATGGATATTATGCTTAATAACCTTGAGACAGGTGCTGTAAACACAAAAAGGGAAATCTACTATATCGCAAAAGGTATGGTGAAATCTGATAATTTTTATAAGCCTATCGATTTTAACGACCAGCCGGACAGTGATGGTATTATTAACTATATCTGTGACCTTATGGAAGTTTATCGTGAAGAACTTAACTGTTTTGCCAACGACCGTGGTGGCCAAACTTACTCTAAAAACTTAATTGTTACAGAAAGCTTGCCTGATGGCACTGTAGCCAATGTTGATTTAGGTGCACTAGGTACAACGCCTTTTCAGCCTAAAAACAAACCTCAGGTTTTTAGTTTAAAGCCTAAAAAAGGAAAAATTGATTTTTGCCTTGTTGTAGAATCAGAAGGTACTGCCAACACATTTGTATCTAATGGATTTACTAAAAGAAATAACTGTATTGTTGTTGGTGCCCAGGGTGTTCCAAGTAATGGTGTAAGAGGGTGGTGTAAAACAATCCAAGACCAACTTAAAATACCAATATACTTCTTTGGTGACCTCGATGCGTACACACTTCAAAATATTTACAGAACACTAAAAGCAGGTTCTGCAGCCAGCCTTGTTAGAAACGCAGATTTCTCAGCGCCAGAAGTAAGATTTTTAGGGATTTTACCAGAAGATGTTAAGAAGTATGACCTCTACTGCTATGACGTTAAAGAAAAAGATGCTAGTGAAGCAAGGGCTCTTAAAAAAGCAAAAGATGTATTAAAGAATGACCCATTTTTCCAAGATAAGAAAAATAAAAAATTAGCTGATGTTTTAAAGTGGTTAATCACAAATAAAAAACGTTGTGAGCAACAGGCGTTATTCTCTGTAGACCCTAAAGATCCGTTAAAGCCAGAAAAAATTATCTTAGATAAAATTAAGCGTGGCAGTTATATTTAAAAACTCTAGTTTTGAGTCCTTTATTGGGGGCTCAAAACTCTTTTTAAAAACTTTTATCCCTGAGCTTATAGATAAAGGCCTCCTTAATGATAGCAGCTTAATAGATCACATCTGTTATAAGCCTAAAGAGTTTGAAGAGTACGAAAGCTTAAAATCAATTATTTTAAATGCAGGCAATACATTAGCATCAGAAGTGCTTATTAATGGTAGGCCTATAGCTTCGTTTAAATTAAAAGATCCAATTGTTATAGGCGATTACACTATTGACTGCTTAGAGCTACCTGCGCCTAAAGAGGTGGGCGAAAGCCACTCTCGTTGGGATCATATAGAGGTTGTAATAGATAGTGACCTTAATGAATTTATGGCAGCTAGGCCGGCTATTGCCTGGAAAACTAGTAATCTAAATGCAAAAATTAATGCAGATGTTTCTGTAAAGCTTAAGCATGGAGTCGTAAAATTTCATAATGACAGTTTGTTAAATATTATTAAAGAAGAAAAGAAAGCATCAGCTGCGAAAAACTCTAACAAAGCTATATTCTTTGATTTAGATGGGACGCTAATAAGCTCAGGTATTTCTTTTGCTCCTTCAATGCGCGAGACCATGATGGAGTACTTAGGTAAAGATATGAGCCTAGAGTATGTAAGGAGTAAATTAGATACTCAGTACGACTTACTTATAAATAATTTTGGCATACCAGCTAATGAAACAAATGCGGTGTTAAAGCTATTTGCAAAAAAATATCAAAACCATATGGAAACAGTAAGCCTGTTGTCAGGCGCTGAGACTTTGCTCTCTGTTTTAAAGTCTTATGAATATGACCTATACTTGTGGACAGCCAGGGACGAGCCCACGTCTAAAATGATATTTGAAAAGTTTGGTATCAAAAAGTACTTTACGGAGTGTTTTTATTACGATGATATCACTAAGGGTAAACCAAGACTCACCCCTCGCATCTCTGAGATTTTAAGCCAAAAAGATGTTTTATGTATGGTCGGGGACAGCCATACAGACGAGGCTGCCGCCAAAGCAATGGGTGTGCAGTTTTACCATGTGTCTGAGTATGACAGTCCTGAAAAACTAAATATTTTTTTATCTTTGTATCAGTAGTCTTCTTGTTCATCTTGCTCATTAGTAATCACAGTTAAATCACTACGAGAGAGCTTTTTCTTTTTAGAAAGCTTTCGTGGTTGGTTATTATTGTGCACAGTGACTGTAGAGAATACATAAGATTTTCGTAGTAAGTTAAATACAGGGTTAAAATCCATTGTCATTGCTACTTTAGATTCTTTTTCGAAAAGCTCAGAAGTTTTAACCTTATCTTTTTCTGAATTTACTAGTGGAATCCCCGTTAACAGTTTTGCGTATATTTCAGAGGTTATAAGATCCCCGCTAGAAAGTGCAGCGCCAG
>JALZUS010000031.1 GCA_023299885.1 Bdellovibrionales bacterium
CTGGCTCTTCAAATACTGGCTCTTCAAATTTTGGTTCGTCTTCAAAATCATTAAAACTTACATCTTCATTAGCCTCAAAGTTACTGTCTTTAGAGATTTCAATTTCTTCGACAATTTCCTTAGGAGCTTCTAACTCACTTTCAACTACAGATTCATTGTCAAAAGAATCAAAGCTAGGCTCTTCTGTTGGGATCTCAAAACCTGTTTCAACATCAGCTACTGGCGCATCAAAGCTAGGCTCAGGGTCATCAACAGGGAAAGAGGGCTCTCCTGGGAACGACTCTTCTGGCGCATTAGAATTTGAAGTAGCTCCATTTGTGCTTGAAAAAAAATCTCTCTCATCATCTGAAAAATCATCTATTTTCTGAGCAAATAATGGGCTCACACCTACTGCACAAATAACCAACAATAATATTTTTATATATTTTTTCAAAACAGTATCCTCTAGTCTTTTAACTAAGCATGAAGTTTAATTAACACGCCTTGGTATAGAGTACCTAAATCTCTAAATAGAAGAAAGAAATTGAGCACTTACGAGCTAGGTTTAAGTTTGTGTATTCTGCAATCTGGCCTAAAGATAGCAGCTACATTATTCAACATATCCGCCCTATTAAAAGACTCTGTAAGAAAATTTGCCTGGTTATTAGCGCGCTATTAGAGTTATCCACAGCGAATGTGGAATGGAGCCATTTACATGCCCCAAAGACCAGGTCCAGTCTTTATTTCAGCGATTTGAGTGTTTAAAAGGCATAGTATAAATGCCTAATATTACTAGGTATTTTAAGTAATAGAAGCTCAAAATATTTACAATTTAAGAATCTGTATTCTATATTTAAAACATCTGTCACAAACTTAAATCTAACAAAGCAAAACAAGACTTAAAATTTGCACAAATCATTTTAATGCTACTTACAGCCATTTTGCTCTGCTTATATTGTTCACTTGTGATGGATTCCTCATTAATTTATCCGATTAAAAAATTAGCAATCATGCTTAATAATTATTGCAGCTCTTATTTTACCGATGGCCTTCTCTCAACACCTATCAATCAATCTCTAGTTTGTGGTTCAAAACTAAGCAACACGAATTCAATTAAGTATTATTTTTCACAACTCGGAGTGATACATCTTCTAATTGCATCAGGAGCTCACCTTTATTTTTTAAAAATTATTGCCAATATAGGCTTAAAGTTTATACCCATAAAAAAACAAGCTAAATATATCCTAATAAATACTCTGCTCTTTTTGTATGTTGCTATCTCTGCTTTTAACCCTCCCCTGCTAAGGGCCTTTATAGGCCTCTCAATACTGCAAAAATCACAGTTCTCAAAACTTCACTGGAAAAGCTTAACAGCGCTCTTAACAAGTATTGCTTGCAGCCTGCTCTTAGACACTAAGCTATGGAATTCTTATTCGCTTATTTTAAGCTGGGTTGTGTGCAGCGCTCTTAGTCTAAATTTAAGGCCTTTAAAGAAATGTACTCTCATTTATTTCATATCTTTACCTATTCTTTTACAGTTTCAGTGGGTCCACCCTATTTCTATTATTACCAACTTATTGTTTGCCCCTGTCTTTTCAGTCATTCACTTCCCCTTAAGCTTTTTAAGCCTAACTTCTGAAACCGCAAGCTTACTCAGCAATAATATTTGGATATTAACTCTAGAGGTTTTTAAACGCATACAGCAAAATATCAGCTTTAGCGCTTTCAAAATAAAGGCACCTATTTATTGGCTTTGGCTTTATGCCTTAACATTGCATGTTTTAGTTTCTCTGTACTCTAGAAACCAAAAAAGAAAGTTTTATTTTTCATGAGACTTATTTTTTTACTTTTACTTATTCCTTTAAAATTAAATTCTTATATGTTTGAAAAAAAATTAATTATTTGGAATGTAGGCCAAGGGCAATGGCTAACTTATGTAACGGATAAAAGTTGTTTGCATATAGACATGGGAGGTGAAGCCTCTAATTTTAATAAAGTTTCTCAGCATTGCTACCAAAAACAAAACCCTGTGCTTATTACTCATAACGACTATGACCATATTGGTTTTATAAAAAAAGCTTATTACAGCCTTCCTCATTTATGCTTGGTTCACCCAAATACATCTAAATACTTAAGACAAATACCTCTTTGTGATAAGCCCCCTGAGCTTTACAACGAAGCCTCCCATAAACCCTCTTTACGTTTTAAAATTTCAAAAAATGATCTCAGCCGAGTATTTAAAACAGGACCTGTACTTATCCCTGGCGACAGCACCAAACGACAAGAAAAATTATGGAGCTTAAGAAAAGACTATAAAACAACGACCTTAATTTTAGGCCACCATGGCAGCAAAACAAGCACCTCTAAACATCTACTTAATAATTTACCTCGATTAAAACAAGCCATAGCTTCTGCCAGATACAAAAAGTATAAACACCCTCATTGGACAGTTGTTAACAGGCTTAAACACAAAGGCGCCGGCCTCATAACAACTGAACATTGGGGCAACATACATATAGAAATGTAGCAAAGTTGACTTATTACACCATCTGTAATAGTGTAATAGAAGGAGAATTATGATTATAAGTCTTGAGAACAAGGTTGCTAAAGATATTTGGGAAACCAATGCCTCTAAAAGCCTACCTAAGGATTTATGGCTTAGAGCTAAAGCACTACTTACTATAATGCATGCAACTCAAGACATTAATGATTTAAAAATAAAAGGGCAACCACCCAACATAAGACTACATAAGCTAAAAGGCTTAAGAAAAGATTTTTGGAGCGTTACCATAAAACTACCTTGGTGTATTACTTTTAAATTTAAAAATGGAGAGTTTTCTAACGTCAAAATTGAGAACTATCACAAAGGATAAAAAAATGATTAAAAACAATAAACCTCTTCACCCTGGTATTATTTTATCTGAAGTCTATATGTCTGAAATGGGACTCAATCAAACACAGCTTTCAAAATTATGCGGATGCTCACATAGGAAAATCAATGAGATTGTAAATGGTCGCCGAGGCATCTCTGCAAGCTTTGCTATTATTCTTGAAAAAACTTTAGATACTAGTGCAGAAATGTGGGTGCGTATGCAGGCTGATTTTGACCTCTATCAAGCCCGCATAAAGGTGGCTTAGAGTTGTTTTAAAATTAAAAGAGGTGTTTACAACACACCTCATATCTCACCTTTTTAAACAGACCTAAGTCACCAATTAAATATTTCCTTTGAGCTACCCACTAAAGCTCCGATAACAACTTGTAAACATTTAAAAAAGGAATAAAGCATGAAAATATTATTTTTTAGCACTCTATTACTTCTACTAAGCTCTTGCGATCAATCTAGCAAAACAACAAGCAGTGCACCTGAAGCAAGTAGGGTTTTAGCTAGCGCCACTGATTTATCAAAAGTTGGCCAATGTATAAAAAAGTCTTTTACAGAGCGAATAGAAACCCCTTCATCATTTCAGACTGGGGACGACTACGAGCTTAGCTACGAATTTACTAATAGTGCTATCGACCAGCATTCTGTAGTTAACAGTATACTTGAATTTAACTTTGCAAGAGACAGATTTGACAGCTTAAAACTTGGAAGAAATATTTCATTTAAAGCAAAAAATAAAGAGACAAAACTTGAATCATGTCCTGAAAACACTGAACATGTTGTCCTTAACTCTTTTGATGCGAAATACCAAATATACTCGTGGACCTGCATAGGCTCTTGCGTCGAATAACCCTATAAATAAAAAAAAGCCCCATAAGGAGCTTTTTTTCTATAATGTCTTGGAAAAACTAAAACTGATAAGGCCTGTACTCCATACCCAAGTCTTTAGCTACCGGCTCGTAACAAACATTACCACCGTAAACATTAAGACCTTTAAATAATGCAGCATCTTTTTTAATAGCATCTTCTACGCCCATTGCAGCAATCATAGAACCATACCTAAAAGTAGCATTGGTTAATGCATAAGTAGAAGTCCTAGGAACTACACCCGGCATATTAGGCACACAGTAGTGAAGCACATCATTATAAGTAAATGTTGGCTCTTGGTGACTCGTAGGTCTACACGTCTCGATACAGCCACCTTGGTCTACAGCAACGTCTACAACAACACTCCCCGGCGCCATAGTAGAAACCAACTCTTTGCTCACTAATGTTGGAGCTTTTGCACCAGCAACAAGAACTGCACCAATAAGTAAATCGCAGTTAGTTACCGTTTCCATAATATTCTTTTTATTTGAATAAAGTGTATCTAGTCGGCCTTGAAAAACATCATCAAGATACTCTAAGCGAGAATGATTTATATCAAGAACTGTCACTTTAGCACCAAGACCCACTGCCATTTTAGCAGCATTTGTACCAACAACTCCACCACCTAAAATAGTTACATTAGCTCTGTGTGTTCCAGTAACACCACCTAGCAATACACCCTTGCCGCCCTTATCTTTTTGCAAGTATATAGCTCCAACTTGTGTGGCCATTCTCCCTGCAACTTCACTCATTGGCACAAGCAAAGGCAAGCTACCGTTAGCTGGCTGAATTGTTTCATAAGCTATCGCTTTTACTTTTCTTTCACAAAGGACTTTTGTAAGCTCGGGCTCTGCAGCCAAATGAAGATAAGTATATAAAATTTGATCTTCTTTCATTAAGTCATATTCAGCAGGCAATGGCTCTTTTACTTTTATGATCATTTCAGCTTTGCCATAAATTTCTTTTGCCGAAGGAAGGATTGTAGCTCCAGCCTTCTCGTAAGTCTCGTTAGTGACTCCACAGTTTAGACCGGCATTGTCTTGGATATAGACTTTGTGGCCTTCAGCCGTTAACTGCATAACGCCAGATTCTGTTAAACCTACACGACTTTCACTAATTTTTATTTCTTTAGGAACACCTATAATCATGGTCTTCTTCTCCCTCTAATTATTTATATTACAAACAACAACTAAGCTTCACCCAGCTCTACTTCTTTATAGAGGTTAGGATTGGCTAATATCTTTTTAATTAATTTATTTAACAGATCATGGCCCGACTTGTACATCTCAAAATGAGCAAGTATTGGCATACCTAATGTGGCTAAATCTCCAATAGCATCTAGTATTTTATGCCTTACAAACTCATCTTCAAACCTTAAGCCACCAGGGTTCAACACTGAGCTATCATCCATAACAATAGCATTATCAAGGCTTCCGCCCAAAGCTAAGCCTGCAGCCTTTAAAGCTTCAACATCTTTTAAAAAACCAAAAGTGCGTGCTTTTAAAATTTGATTTTTAAAGTTTTCGGCAGTGAGCTCTAAACTCATTTTTTGTAAACCAATTGAAGGATGCTCAAAATCAATTATGCAGTCTATTTTTAACCCATTATAAGGCTTAACCTTAACCCATTTATCACCATCAGATATTTCAAAAGGCTCTTTAATAAATACAAACTTTTTAGGTTGGTTTTGCTGTTGAATACCAGCATTATTTAATGCATCCCAAAAGATTTGAGCGCTGCCATCACCCACTGGTATTTCAGGGCCACGGACTTCTAAAATAATATTATCAATCTGTAGCGCTGTTACTGCCGACAAACAGTGCTCGACTGTAGACACCCTAAAGAAGTCACCACCAATAGTCGTCGCCATTTGAGTGGCTTGCACATGTTTTGCCTTTACCGGCAATGAAGGTTTATTGGGAAGGTCAGACCTTTGAATATGGATACCAGTATTTTCTGGCGCAGGATGAAAAGCCAAGAAGGCCTCTTTGCCTGTATGCAAACCAATTCCATTAATCTCTACACTGCTTTTAATAGTATTCTGAAAAAACATACAGTTTCTATAACTTAAAGCCATTAAGATGTCATTTTAGAAGCCATCGAAAGGCTCTAGGCCACCCATACTCAAACCTATTGGATCTGATCTGTATAATTATTACCCTAGAGCCACAAGGCAATTATGTAATCACAGACCTGTAGAACCAGAGCTGTTACAATGATAGCAGGGCAAAACCATTTGATAGACCATACCCACTGCTTGTAGTTAACATCATAATTCAGCTTACCCTCTTCATAAAACTCATTTTCAAGGTCTGATTTCTCAATACCTCTAATAAGAATTTGTGAAATAAACAGAGTTAATATAGGAAGCATCCAGTTTACTACAAGCTGATCAAGAATTTGGAGCAAATTATAATCATAAAGCTTAATGTTTTTGAATAAACTTTGTGAAAGTGCTGGAAACAAAGAAACAATAACAATTAAAGACGTACCTATAGTCCCAGCTTTTTGACGGCTTATCTTTTTATAATTTGCAATACCGCTAATTAAGCTTTCAGTTAAACTCAAGCTGGCACCTAAAACCCCAAGATACAAACAAAGAAAAAAGCTGAGAGCAAGCCACGATCCATAGTCAAATCTATTAAAAAAAGAAGGAGCGGCTTTAAACAACAAATCTGGCTCTTGAGACAAACCACCCATGCTAGCAAATAGAACAGGGAAAATAATTAAACCACCAACAATAGAAATAAATGTATCCCAATTAGAAACCCAAAAACCCACCTCTGGCGTTTTTGTTGTTGGCTTAAAATAACTCCCAAAAGTAACAAGCAATCCAAAGCCTAAACCTAATGTAAAACAAAGGTGGCCAATAACATGGGCCAAAGATGACAGCTTTAGTTTTGTAAAATCTGGGTAAAAGAAAAACCTTAAAGCCTGAGGTGTTGTATCTAAGCTAAAGGATTTAAAAACCAAGAAAACAGTAAGAATACCAAAAATAGGCATGATATAACCCACCCACTTTTCTAGAGCCTCTTCTATACCCTGAGTAATCACCATTAAGACTAAAAGCATATGGGCACTTGCTAAAAGTATTTGTAACCATGGTTTATCAATTAAAATTTGCAAAGGAATGGATTTTGATATCATTTCCCCAGAAAAGCTAGCGCCCGCGTAGTGCACTAAGTAATGCAACACCCACCCACTCACTACAGAAAAATAAGACATTACGACAACGCAAGAAAGCATACAGATAATACCCAAATAAGGCTTATCTTTAATGGTTATCGAAAAAAATCGAAACCATTTTTCTTTACTAAATTTCATTTGGTAATCAGCAAGACCGCCAATAACACTTTTTTTAGTAGTTTTGCCAAACATGAATTCGCCAATAAGTAATGGTGTAGCAAAAATAATCCCTAAAATAACATAAAGATAAACAAAAGCTCCGCCGCCATTTTCTGCCACCACATAAGGAAATCGCCACAGGTTACCTAGCCCAAAAGCTGTACCCATAGCAATAACGTAGAGACTAAAGCGAGATGCTTTTTTTTCCCTCATTTATTTTCCACCACTTTTCATAACAAAAAGTCTAACAGGGATTCCTTGCAAATCCCAATTGAGCTTTATTCTTTTTGTCAAAAAACGCCTATAAGCAGGAGTTACTCCTTGTGGATGGTTGGCAAAAGCAATAAAGCTAGGCGGCTTTTGATGGGTTTGAGTTAAATAATAAAACTTAACATTTGTCGTACCCCAAACCGGAGCTGGTGCTTGTCGTATAACTCTATAAAAGAAGTCATTCAGTTTAGATGTTGTAATTCTAAGCCCAAGCTTGCCCCATATATCTTGAATTTCATCAAAAAGCCTATCAATACCAGCACCAGTCTTAGCACTACAAAATGTAATCGGTATGTCTGGGAAGAAGTGAAATGTTTTTTCTACTTCAGCTCTAAACCATTTTCTAAACTCTGGGATATCTTGTTTTCCTAAGTCTAACTTATTCGCAACTAATATAACTGGTTTATGTGAGTCTAAAATTTTATCCACTAAGTTAGCATCTAGATCACTAACTCCATCAGTGCCATCTATCATTAACAGCACTATGTCAGCACGACGAATAGATTCTTCAGATTTAAATGCAGAAAGTATCTCTATCCCATCCTTACGTTTTGATTTTCGTCTTAATCCAGCAGTATCCACTAAAGTATAATCAACACCTTCAAAACTAAATGGTGTTTCAACAGAATCTACTGTTGTACCTGCAATATCAGAAACCAAAACTCTTTTATGCCCCAGCAAGTAGTTAACCAGTGAGCTCTTGCCCACATTTGGTTTACCTACAATGGCAATCTTTATCCTATCGGCTTTATCTTCTTTTACTTCAGGCTTATGTTTTATTATCCACTCAACAACGCTATCAACACCATCACGTCTTTCAAAAGAGCATGGCAAAAGATCACAGTTAAATTCATAGAATTCAGCCATTTTAACATCTTGTTCAGACTGAGTATCAAGCTTATTTACAGCCACGACAAATGGGAGGCCACTTTCAGAAGCAATTCTTATAATGTCCCTGTCTTCTGGTATTAAGCCAACGCGGCCATCCATTACAACCACCAAGGCATCAAAAGTTTTCATAATAGATAAGACTTGCTCACGGATAAGTTGTGAAAAAGTATCTGAAGCCTCTGTAAGGCCGCCAGTATCAACAACTTCAAACTCACTGCCCCACCATTCTGTTTTTTCTAACAGAATGTCTCTTGTCACTCCAGGCTGGTTTTTAACAACCGCTTTTCTAGTCCTAGTTAATATATTAAACAGAGTCGATTTCCCTACATTAGGACGACCAATTAATGCGACTTTCACTTTTTCTCCGAACCGACAAAATAGCCAAACTCTTTCATAAAAGAGTCTTCTTTTTGCCAATTTTTTCTAACTTTTACTTCAAGATTTAAATAAACTTTTCTGTCCCATAATTTAGCTAATTTTTCTCTAGATAAAGAACCTATACGCTTAATGCCTGCGCCTGACTTACCAACAACCATGGCTTTATGGTTTTCTTTAGCTAGCACAATTTCAGCAAAAATCTTAACAAGCTCTGGGTCACCTTCATTAATCTGCCTAACCCTTATCGCTAAATTATAAGGGATTTCCTGATGAAGGCACTCAAAACACTGGCCCCTAATAATTTCAGAAGTAAGCTCCCTGTAATTGTGAGTTGTATACAGATCTTCATCATAAAGAGGAGCCTGAGCTTCTGGCAATAACTCGTGCACTTTATCAAAAAACTTCTGTTTCCAACCTTCTTTTCTTACTGACGACTCTAAGTATGGAATATTTTTTTCAGACAAATACATCTTAAGATAATCACGTCTTAAAATTTTAGGTAAATCTGTTTTAGTAATCAATGCAAAAAAGGGCTTACCTGATTTCTCTACAATCTCGACAATCTCTTTTAAAGACTCAATATCATTACAGTCGATATTTAAAACAGCCACTAACACGTCGCTCTCTTCTACAATCGACTCAAACTCTTTACTTAAAAAGTTATTAATGCCTGCTGTTTTCTTAATAAACCCTGGAGCATCTACAAATATAACTTGTTGTTTTTTTTCAGTATGTATCCCTAAAATTCTCTGCCTTGTAGTTTGGGCTTTAGACGTTACAACAGAAAGCTCTTCTTCTAAAAGATGGTTCACTAAACTGCTTTTTCCTGCATTAGGCAGGCCCATAAGACCCACAAACCCAGCTTTATAATTATCCATTACTGACTACTTTCTGATAGCTTTACTAGCGCTTTTTGAGCTGCATTTTGCTCAGCTTCTTTTTTACTTTTTCCTTGTCCAGATCCTGCAACTTTATCGCCTATTAAGACCTCTACAAAAAACTCTTTTAAGTGAGATGGGCCTTCTTCGGCAGTCACTCTATATGTAGGGGTGACTTTTTGATTTTTTTGTACCTGCTCTTGCAATTCAGTTTTATGGTCACTGATGTCGATAAGACTAATATTTTTTAAATGTTCTTTAAAAGCAAGCTCAATAAAACCTTCAGCCTTAGAGTATTCTGAGTCTAAAAATATAGCTCCAACAACCGCTTCAAAAGTTGATGATAAAAGTCTTTTATTAGAGCGACCACCATGTTTTTCTTCGCCAGCGCCCAAAAGCAAATACTCACCCAGCTTTAACTCTTGCGCCACTAAACTTAATGAAGCCTCACCCACTAAATAAGATTTTACTTTAGAAAGCTCTCCTTCAGACTTGTAGGGGTACTGAATATATAAAAGATAAGTAATGGCACACCCAAGCACAGAATCCCCTAAAAACTCTAGGCGTTCGTTATTAACCTCTAAAGTTTCTGAAGCTTCTTCAGTATAAGAAGAATGCATAAAGGCCAGCTTTAGCAAATCTTTATTTTTAAACTTATAGTTTATTATTTTTTCTAAATCTTTCACTCGCCGACCGAACCTAATAATTGGCCACTTAATAGTGACGGCTCGTTAGCTGAGTTAACTTTAATTTTATAAAGCTGCCCACGGACAAGATCATTACTATTAAGCTTATCACTACAGTCTATCTGTACCTTCCAGTAGTCTTCTGTTAAGCCGTAAGTTTTATCATTTTTAGAGTTTAAAAGAAGTAGCTGTTTTTCTTGACCTACTTGCTCTAAAGCTCTTTGAGCGAGCCTCTGGTGGCTTAACTGACGCAAATCTTTTGCTCTTTGCATAATTAAAGAACGGTCCCACTGCCCATCAAGTTTATTTGCATAAACACCTGGCCTTGGAGAATAAGGGAAAACATGGATTTGTGACCAAGGCAAAGAAGCTAGTCTGTCGTAAGTTTCTTTATACTCTTGCTCTGTTTCACCAGGAAAACCTACGATAACATCCATACCTACAAAAGCCCTAGGTACATATTTTTGTATAGAATTTAAAGCAAGCTCTACAGACTTAGCGTCATACTTTCGCTTCATATCTTTTAGTACTTTTGTTTGAGCGCTTTGAATACTCATATGAAAATGCGGGCAAAGCCTATTGTCAGAATACAAATCTAAAAGCCTAGGAGTTAGCTCTATAGGCTCTAAACTTGTAAGCCTTAGCCTTGGCATCCTTGTCTTAAGCAAAACAGCTTCTACTAAATCTTCAAGATTCGATTTAGATGATTCATCATAATAATCACCAATATGAACACCTGTTAAAATAGCTTCATTAATGCCCTTTAAACTAAGCTCATTAATTTTATTAATAATGTAACTAACAGATAAGGACCTACTTTTACCTCTAGCAAATGGAATTACACAAAAAGTACAAAAACTATTACATCCATCTTGAATTTTAACAAAGGCCCTTGTTTTTGAAGAAACAACGCCTCCGCCCTCTTCTAGGTCTGTTTTCTTGAAAATATTAGATTTATAAACTTTTTGAGTCAGCAAATCCTTATTCAGCTTATCTATTAAAACTTCTAGCTCACTCTTATGTGAATTAGCAACTATAAGGTCTACACCCGGCAGGTCAGTAAAAAACTCTGTATCCACTTGAGCCGCACAACCTGTAACAACAACTTTACAAAAAGGGTCTTTTACTTTTAGCTTTCTAATTGTTCTTTTAGCTTCTTTACTAGCTTCCTCTGTAACCGCACAAGTGTTTAATACATGAACTCTGGGCGCAGCTGTTTCCTGTTCCCACCCGGCTGCAGAAAATCTTTTTTCTAATAAACTGCTGTCATAAGTATTTACTTTACAACCAAAAGTATGGATTTGATAGTTCATCGAATCCATCCTCCACCTAGAAGCTGTGAATTCCTATAAACCACTGCTGCCTGGCCAGGGGTGATGGCACGCTGAGGGCTCTCAAAAACTAACTTATAACCCTGCCCTTCTTTTTTAAGTTTAGCTGGAGCTCCTTTGTGTTGAAAACGCACTTTTACATCTAAGACATCTTCATCACTAAAGCTATCTAACCAGTTTGTGTTTTCTATATACGCTTCGCTACTATAAAGGCTTTCTTCTTCACCCAACCAAACATCGCCATTAGAGGCATCTGTTTTTATTACATAAAGCGGTACATTCGAGGAAACACCTAATTGCTTCCTCTGTCCATAAGTAAAATTATGAATCCCAGAATGCTGACCTAACACTTTACCACTTGGGAACTTTTTAATGTCTCCTGGCGTATAAAGGTCATCGGCAACATGGTCTTCAATGAATTTTTTGTAGCCAGACTTACCAATAAAACAAATACCAGTAGAGTCCTTTTTTTGAGCTACACCAATTTCTTTGTCTTCTGCATACTTCCTGAGCTCTGGCTTTGTCCAAGTCCCAACTGGAAATAATAAATGATCAATAATTTCCGGCTTAAGTGTAAATAAAAAGTAAGTTTGATCTTTCCAAGTATCAGAGCTTGTATAGATTTGAGTCTTACCTTCTTCAGTTTTTATTTTTTGTGCATAATGCCCTGTTGCTAAATAATCGCAGCCCAACTCTTTCATTTTTTTATACAAGTGATCAAATTTTAAAAAGGTATTACAATTAACACAAGGTATAGGCGTCTTGCCTTCCATGTAGTCATCTAAAAATTGATCGATAACATAAGCCTGAAACTTATCTTCACAGTTGATAACATAAAAAGGAATGCCCAGCTGGTCAGCTACAGCACGAGCATCATCAACATCAACGCTTGAGCAACAAGTCCCTGCACTTTTTGCATTAGCTTGCACTTCCCCAGGCTTAGAGGTGATATCACATGTGTTTTTTGTATAGTCCCAAACCTGCATGGTACAGCCGATAACATCATAGCCCTGTTCTTTTAAAACAGCTGCAGCGACAGAGCTATCCACTCCACCACTCATAGCGACTAAAACTCTAGGTTTAGAATTTGATAATTTATAATCCATTGCTGAAGTTCTTTCTTTTTAACCAATCAAAAAAGCTCGCGCTGCCTTTTAACAACTTTAACGAGAGCTTTTAAAAAATTATCAATTTCTTCTTTTGTTGTTTTCCAACCTAAGCTCACTCGCAACGAGGACTGCGCCTCTTCTTTGCTAAAGCCCATAGCTAATAAAACTGGGCTTGGCTCTGGGTTTCCAGAACTGCAGGCAGCACCTGTGCTTACCGCAAAACCTTCAACATCTAAATTAATTAATAATGTTTCTCCATCAATATTCTTTATAATTAAATGACTGGTGTTTGGCAGCCTTAAGTTACCCTTTCCGGTAATTTCTACATTAGAAATTTGCTTTTCCACCTCAACTTCAAAATAATCACGTAATTCTTTCACTAATTGAGGCGGTTCAGCCACTAACGAACTCTGGGACATAAGGCTCATAGAGGCAATAGCCATTGTGTTTTCAGTGCCAGCTCTGCGACCTCGCTCCTGCCCCCCACCGTTAATAAGCGGATCTAGAGGCGTTTGGCCTTTACAATAAAGAGCACCAGCTCCCTTTAAGGCATAAAATTTATGGCCTGAAAAACTAGCCATATCAACATTATAATCTTTAACATTAAACTTCACTTTACCAAAAGTTTGAACGGCATCACAATGAAAGTAAGCTTTATGCTCATGCGCCATTTCCACCATTTTTTTAATAGGAAAAATATGCCCTGTTTCATTGTTAGCAAACATTATAGAAACCAAAGCTGTCTTTTCTGACAAGCAGTTTTTGTAAAACTCTAAATCAATTTCACCTGCTTTATTCACCGGAATAAAATGAACCTTAATACCCCATGTGTCTTTTAAAAATTGAGCTTGTTTAATGATACATGGATGCTCTACAGCGGTGGTTATAAATTCATTTTTACCTAAAAACTGAGCCTTGTTTTTTATGGCTGAAAAAAAACCTTTTATTGCTAAATTGTTGGCCTCGCTGCCACCACTTGTAAAAATTATTTCTAAAGGGCTTATAGCTCCAACATTTTTAGCCATTGATATATGAGCTTCACGCATTATCCTTTTTGGCTCACGAGAGACCCTGTGTATAGAGCTGGGGTTACCCCAGTGGCCAGCCCACTCCACTATAGAATCGACCACATCAGCCGAAGGTCTAGTCGTCGCATTATGGTCTAAATATATTGGATCTGACATAGGCAGAAACATACCACAGCCTAATTATCTAAGTCTAGAATGGAATCTGCCGATAACTATACTATGGGAAATATAAGAGATTTAGAATGGCAAAGCAGTTTATCGGTTAACCCAGAGAAGCTACAAGAGATTTTAGCTTCATGCCCTGAAGGTCAAAACTTAACTTACTGGTGCCTTAAAAACCAAGCTTTAGAAAGCTCGATATATCTTGAGTGGGCTAAAGAACACTACTCCCTGCCATTACTTTCTGACTCTTTCTTTTTTGACCAAAAATACTATATACAAAATATCTATGCACAGTTTCAAGATAAAGAACTCTGGAATGTAAACGCAATCCCCGTAGCTGAATGGGATGACATTTTATTTGTAGCAACAACAGAGCCCACTACTCTTGGCTATTTCGATAAAAAAGTACAATTTCTATTAGTTTCTCAAGATGTCTTAGAGGTGCAATGGCACAAATTTAACTCGACATACACTGGCCCAACGATGGCAGAAGCAGCTACTACAGTGAAGCCCGCTAACGATTCTATACCTCAGCGCTCACAACTAGAAGAGACTAACTCTAGCACAGAAGATGTTATAGCTGACCTTGCACTGCTATCTAATAATATCTCTACTGATGCCATAAGTTTAGACGCCGAGCTAGGTTCAACTGAAAGTGCTCTGGCAGAACTTGAGCTTACTTCTACTAATATTAATACATCCAGAGAAGCTTTAGAAATTACACATTCAGATGCTAGCGACATTTTAGCTGAGCTAGAACAAGCCACAAATATATCTACAAGCCCTTCTTCAGAGCAAACACCTATTGAAAAAGAATTTGAAGATCAAATCTCTACATCAAATATTTTTGAAACTATTAATCAACAGTTTAAAGCTAGCATGGTTTTAAGTTATGACACCAATGCTCAAACAGTAACACCTGTAAGCCATGATGGCACCTGGGATGAATCTACCCAATTTAATAGCCCTTATGATATCAGCAAACCCTGCGCCTTTAATATTGTTATAAAAACAAAAAAAGCTTTTCACGGTAAAGCTTTTCCTAATACTGCTAATAAAAACTTTTTTAAACAAGTAGGTCATGCGGTATTACCACCCCACATATCACTCTGCCCTATTCATAATAATAGTAGTGATGTTATTGGATTTTTACTAAGTATTGGGGAAACCGGTCAAAGTGCTAAAAACATCGAAAGCCTATCGTTTGCAGAACAATGTGCCGCTGATATGGTAGGCCTTCTTGAAAGCGCTCAGAGCGCAGCCTAATAACCCAAAGTCCGCTCGCCAGAACTCCCCTTAACAAAGTTAAGGTTATGAGTCTTATGCTGGGTACTGATATCAAATTTATTAGCCCACTCGATAAAGACATAAGCAAAATCAGATTCAAATAAATCCCAAAACCCGATTTGTTCTAGCTCATCTGCGGACTCTACTCGGTACAAATCAATATGATAAACATCCTTACCACCTAGCTCATATTTATTAATAATTGAGTAACTTGGTGACGAGACCTCAGACTCATTTAAGCCTAAATGCGCTAAACAGTATTTTACAAACTGAGTTTTACCTGCAGACAAATCACCGTTAAGCAATAGCACGGCAGGTTCTGGCAGCTCCCCTATAAATTTTTTAGAAAAATCATTGAGCTTATCAAGTGTTGAAATATCAACTGCTGTCATTAGATAAGGTTGTCTTTTAAAAAAGCCGTCACTTCGTGAGCTGCTTTATCTACTTTTACAGAGTCATTACCCTCTACTAATACACGAACCAAAGGCTCAGTTCCAGAGTACCTGACAAAGACACGGCTATCTCCACCTAAATCTTTTTCTACTTTTTTAAGAAGGTCATTATAGCCAGCAATCTCATTGAGCGGCTTTTTTTCTTTAATTTTTGTATTCACTAATGTTTGAGGGTATGTCGACATAAGCGACTTAAGCTCACTCAACTTTTTATTTTGCTTTTTCATAACAGCTAAAACATTAAGGGCCGCAACACAGCCATCACCTGTTGTACTATGATCTAAACAAATAATATGGCCTGACTGCTCTCCACCTAAAGAGTGCCCACCTTTAATCATTTCTTTAACTACATTTTTGTCACCAACATCTGTTCTAATGACTTTAATACCATGTTTTTCAAGAGTAAGATCAAGCCCTATGTTAGACATTTCAGTAGCTACAATTGTATTTGATTTCAACTGCCCTTGCTCTTTTTGATGAATAGCTGAAAAACATAAAATATGATCACCATCTACGACGTCACCATTTTCATCCACCATAATTAATCTATCAGCATCACCATCCAAAGTTATACCTAGGTCAGCCCTATATTGTGTTACAGCTTCACTTGTTTTTTGTGGATGCAAAGCCCCCACTTTATCATTGATATTAAAACCATTAGGCTTATCTCCAATAAGTATAACCTCAGCTCCTAGCTCTTCAAAAATCCATGGTGCAGATTTATAAGCAGCTCCATTGGCACAATCAAGAACAATACGAAAGCCTTCAAGATTCATGTCTAAAGGGAAAGTGCTTTTTGCATACACAACATACCTGCCAACGGCGTCATCTATCCTGCGAGTTCTTCCTATTTTATGAGGAGCCACTAAAAACTCTTCCAAATCATTACCAAAAACTAAGCCTTCAATTTCACGCTCCATAGTGTCAGGTATTTTAAAGCCATCAGCTCCAAAAATTTTAACACCATTGTCTTTAAAACTATTATGTGATGCCGAAATCACAATGCCGGCATCGGCTCTCATATTTCTTGCTAAAAACCCAATCCCTGGTGTGGGAAGTGGACCTGTTAACTGAACTTTAATACCCATAGAGTTTAAGCCACTAGATAAAGCTTGCTCTACCATATATCCAGAAATACGAGTGTCTTTACCTATAAGCACAGTATGCTGCTGTCCACCACGAGCCGAAGGTTTCTGTTTTAAAATATAACCCAAAGCCTGACCTACTTTTAAAATAATTTCTGAAGTAATAGGAAACTGATTCGCTTCGCCGCGTATTCCATCTGTGCTAAATATTTTTGGAGCCTCTGCATTTTTAGATGGTTTATTCGGTTGGTTATTTGACGGGTTATTTATTGATGCCATCTTCAAACTCCTTATTTTTTTTAATAGAAATACTCACTGTGTCAGGTTCTACAGATACTATCTTTACGCCTAAGGGTAAATCCAAGAGGTCTTTCTTTGAAATATTCACCCTATAAATACCTGTAAATTCTTGGTCTAAATTTAAAACTAAGCCCTCTTCTAATTGAGATAGCTTTTTAAGAGCTGGCTTAGGCCCTTGGAACTTTAAGCTAATCTTTCTTTCTTTTTCTACTTTTAAAGCCAAATGGGGCTTTAATAAAAAATCTAGATTGAACTCTTTTGTAAGCACCGACTGCTTCCGTGACATTAAAATAGTCCAGAGTGTCAGCGCTAAAAATAAGGCCAATAGTTTAGAACCATTGTCTGTTGATAGCTGCTCTCTCCATCTTTTATCCATGCGTTTCACTGAACCGCCTTTACATCTTTAGCGACTTTAGTTAAGCCAAAAGCTTCAAATAGTTTTTTCCTAAGACTTGCAATATCAACATCTAAATGAAGCTGCCCATTCATAGCTAGCCCAACTCCACTTGTCTCTTCGCTTATCACTAGTACTACAGCATCCGTTTCTTCAGTTAAACCCAGTGCAGCCCTATGCCTTGTCCCTAGATTTCTATCTAAAACAGGGTTTCTGCTTAATGGTAAAAAACACCCAGCAGAATGTATTTTACCATCTCTAAAAACAACAGCACCATCATGAATAGGGCTGTCAGATAAAAAGATTGAAACCAAAGTGGCGGCATTAATATTAGCCTCCATCTTTGTCCCCCACTCTATAAAGTAATCTATAGCAATCTCACGTTCTAAAACAAATAAAGCACCATGGCCCCTTTGCGCGATTTGCACAGCCGACTGTACAATCTCTTCTAACATATGAGTTTCTTCTACTTTAGAGACATCTCTAAACAATGCATGGCTACCTATTTGTGCCAGAGCCGCTCTAATCTCAGATTGAAATAAAATAACAGTAATTAATAGTAAATTTGAAAATAGCTTCTCTAATAACCAGTTGAGAGCTGTAAGCTCCATGCTTGTACTTAAAAAGTAAGAAAAGCCTAATACAACAATTCCAATAATAATTTGGGCTGCGCCTGACCTCTTTACTAACAATAAGAATCTATAAAAAATAAACCAAACTAAAAAGAGATCTAGCAAATCTTTAAATCTGAATTGAGCAATAATATATTGCAAATTTTCAAATAAGCTTTGCAGGAATCCCATCATTTTTTTATGCCGTCACTGGATCTGATGAACTTGAAGATTTATCTTTGTTTTTTTTATCAGAAGCTGTTTGAGCTTTTTTTTGTTCAATCGCTAATTCATTTTGTTTAGCAGTCCTAATATTTTCTATTTCATCAACCGTTCCGCCTTTATATAAAAGCTCTACTTCTGCTGAGTCGATAGTTTCGTACTTTAATAGAGCATTAGATAAAGCATGCAAGATATCTACTTTATCAGTCAGTATCTTTTCTGCGAGTTCATAGCCTTCATTAATAAAACCTCTAATTTCATTATCTATTTCTTCAGCTTTTTTATCTGAGTAATCTCTTTGTCTTGAAGACTGCTGCATTCCTAAGAAGACAGGGCCCTCTGATTTATCAATAGCCATAGGACCAATCTTTTCACTCATGCCCCACTCACAAACCATTTTTCTGGCAATATCAGTCGCTCTCTCAATATCGTTACTTGCACCCGTCGTGTAATCTTTGAAAATTACTTTTTCGGCTGCCCTTCCACCAAATAAAAAAGCGAGCATATTTTTCGCCTTACTTTTTTTAAGGCTTATTTGATCATCTACAGGAAGAGTCTGAGTCACTCCTAAAGCCATACCTCTTGGGATGATAGTCACTTTATGAATAGGATCTAAACCTTCTAAGCTTTTACCAATTAATGTGTGACCCGCCTCATGATAAGCCGTCACTTTTTTATCTTCATCAGACATCATCATAGAACGACGCTCTGAGCCCATTAAGATTTTATCTTTAGCCGCCTCAAAATCTATCATTTCTACTTTATGTTTATTATTTCTTGCTGCCAGCAAAGCCGACTCATTCACTAAGTTTTCTAAATCAGCCCCAGAAAAACCAGGAGTACCACGAGCTACTTTACTAATATCAACATCTGAAGCTAAAGGTGTCTTTTTAGAATGTACTTTTAATATTGCTTCACGCCCTACCATGTCTGGTGCACTCACCATAACACGCCTATCAAAACGGCCTGGCCTTAGTAATGCTGGATCTAAAACGTCTGGTCGGTTTGTAGCGGCTACAATAATAACACCTTCATTTTCTTCAAAGCCATCCATCTCAACTAATAATTGATTTAAAGTCTGCTCTCTTTCATCATGACCCCCACCCATACCAGCGCCACGATGCCTACCGACAGCATCAATCTCATCAATAAAAATAAGACAAGGAGCATGTTTTTTACCTTGCTCAAATAAATCCCTTACGCGACTAGCACCAACACCAACAAACATCTCAACAAAATCAGAACCTGAAATAGTAAAGAAAGGTACATTCGCTTCACCGGCAACAGCGCGCGCCAATAAAGTTTTACCTGTACCTGGAGGGCCCACTAATAAAACGCCCTTAGGGATTCTGCCACCTAGTCTTGTAAACTTTTTTGAATCTTTTAAAAAGTGAACGATCTCTTCTAAATCATTTTTTGCCTCTTCGACACCTGCAACATCGTCAAAAGTCACCTTGTGCTTATTTTCAGTTAAGAGCTTAGCTTTACTTTTACCAAAGCTCATGGCTTTACTGCCACCAGACTGTAATTGTTTAAATAAGAAAAAGAAAAGGCCTACGATTAACAGCAAAGGCAACCAGTTCAGTAATGCTGAAGCTATCATTGAGTTATCTGTAGACTCGTAATTAGGAGTAATCCCATAAGAGCGAACAATTTTTAACCCTTCGTCACCAATATTTCCTGTGATTTGAAATTTAACAGCGCCATTAAACGGGGCTTCATCTTTAAACTCAGGTTTTATTTCACCTAAAATTTTACCAATGCCTGCTGAAGGGCCAGCTCTAAATGAAACTTCTTTTACTTGCTCTTTTTTTAAAGCTTCTTCAAATTGAGAAAATTGAAAATTCTGTATAACTTCTTTTTTTTGCGTTTCATACATTTGAAACATTAAAACAGAAATTACTAATAATACGGCCCACAAGGCCATTGTTTTATGGGAGGCTTTCATACCGCTATCCTTTATTGATCAGTTCATTTACCGATAAGAACTTACCATAACTTATCGGCAGAAATTAGCTTTTCGGTGACTTTCCAAGAAAGTTCAACAGCTTCAAAACTGAGTTCTTTTTGATTATTGTCAAAGCGCTTAAGAATCTCGCTAATTTTATTTGAGCTATGGCTTTTTGAACCCAAGTAGTTGAGATAAAAGGCAAGGCAGTGTGGCCTTAAACCAACAGGGAGAGACATAAGTCTAGCTCTATTAAGACTGCCATTTTCAATAAATTGTGACCAAATTTCTTTAGATTCATCAGTAACAACTATTTTTTCTAAAGATTGAGCCAAGGTCTTAAGGCTCCCCTCGCGCTTTTCTTCTAATTGAGGCAACCAGGAATTCCTCATCCAATTACGTAAATAATCTTCATTTTTATTTGAAGGGTCCTCTATATATTTTATATCCTTAACTTTGGCATACTCTAAGATCTCTTGCTTAGATACACCTAATAAAGGCCTCAAGTACTTTCCATCATAAAACTGCATCGACTCTAAGCCACTCATTCCAGTGCCTCTTACTAATCGAATCAGACGCGTTTCTAATAAATCCTCGCTATGGTGCCCCAACACTACAAGTTTATTTTTTAGCTCATTTTTAAAAAAAGTTTGCCTTATAGACCTCAACTCTTCTTCGCTTTGAGAGCCTTTAACTGCTTGAATTTCATTTGTTATAAAGTTTATGCTCATAGACTCACAAATAGACTTTACAAAGTCATGAGCCTTATTTCTGTAGTTATTTTTTGATCCTATTTGCAGCCCATGATGAATATAGCAAACCTTAAATTTGAATTTTGCAACTGCCATCAAACAACTAAAAACTTCAAGTAAAACCATAGAGTCCACGCCCCCTGAAACAGCTAATACTATCTCAAAGTCATGAAGCTCTAGGGGCTTTATTTCTTTCCATATCTGATGCTCTAAGGGATGGAACCCCATCTTAAGAAAGCTCTTTAATCCGTTTTTTATAGGCCTTCATCATGTTAGGCAAATTAACACTTACTAATTTTTTAGAAACTGGGCCTGGTACAAACATTTTAAATTTAGCCTCAACCCAGTAAGTAGCTTCAAGCTTTTTCCCATTAGGCTTTAGTTCCCATCGCCCATTAGATACTTTAAAAAGGTCTCCTGACTCAAGCTCCCAAGTTAAAATATTTGGGCCTTCGCTTTCGTCCATCCACAACCTATAAGTAAACTCTTTCACAATAGACACTTTATACTCTACAAGCTTTTTCTTTTTTGTTTTCTTAATGATTTTACAAGATTTTACCTCTGGTAAAAAATCTGAATAGCTCTCGTAATCTGTAATGATCTTGTAGAAATCTTCCATTTCACAATTAAATGTTTCTGTTGTTTGCGCTGCTGCCATCTAAAGTTCCTTTAATATTTTCTCTTCATCATCTTTATATTTATCAATAATTTCTTGATACAGGCTAATAGCATAAACAAAACCTTGTTCTGGGTCAGCAAGCTTTTCAAGTTCAAACAGATTATTATCACCAAAATATTCTTTTTTTGTTTCTAAGACTTTTACGTTTTCATAGAGAGCACCTACAGATTTTACTATTGAGCCCATATACCCAACATAAATATCAGAGATATCAAGCCTTTGATTAATAGCTACCTCAAAATTTTCATAAAGATCATCTTCTACGTCTTCAAAGCATTCAGGAAGCACCTCATCTAAAATGATGAAACCATCCTCGCTCAAAAGGTAACTACTCTCTTCAACTGATGTGATAATACCTGATAAGTCAGCTCTAAACTGATCTAAAGCCAGAAAGCTATTTTTTTTGTAATATATTTTTTTATCAACACCCACACTGATTTGAATCAACCAAGAGTTAATCTGACTTGCTTGAGAAAAAAGTGCCTTTTGTAGCTGGCTATTATAACTTTTTACTTTTTCAAAATAAGACTGAATGTAAGCTTTGCCAACTTCACAAGATTCAACTTCATCTGACTCAGTAGTCATCTCAACACTGACTCGCTCATACTCTAAAGGCTGAAAGGAAGTTTGCGCTTGAGAGGATTTAATAAAAGGCCCCACGACAATTAAAAGTAATATTGTTAGAAATTTAAGCATTACTAATAATAACACCAAAGCCTGTCTTCGCTATAGCCATAGCCATAAAGCGTCATAGAGATAGTGTTCTTTTTTACAGCATATCACTAGACCAGACTTTTGACATATATAGCTTTATTTTGACATCATATAGATATAACCCAAGGAGGGGTATTGTGAACCGTAAAACACCATTTGTAGCCTTTGGATCAAAACCACCAGAAGTGCCTCTACCTAATGATGTCCCTGAAAGAATTGATATAAGCCACCTTCCTGAAAACCTATTGAGATCACGCACTATTGAGAGCCTGTCTCAACAGAATGAAGACATGCATGCTAGGCTTAATATCTCTTTAAAAAGAATTGCAAAACTTGAAGACCACTTGTCCAATGCTAACCAACATAATGATAAATTACGCTACCAATATGACACTCTTAGTGACCAAGTTTTAATCTTAAAAGAAAAAACACTGGCTCTTGTTGAAAGACGTGGCCTTTCAACATCTAAAACTCAAAAAATTAAAGATGAACTTAAAATGGCACAAATGAGATATGCCGAGCTCAACGAAGTGAGTGAAAAAAATGACACTCTACATGTAAAAGTAAAAACTAATTTAACTAAAAAAATAAAACAGCTTTTGAAGCAAAAAGAGACTCTTAAAAAAGTAGCTCGACAACTTAAAAAAGATAAAGATCATTCCTTTCACCAAGCGCAGCAGCAGGCTTTAGCGGCTTCTTCTTTAAAAGAAAAACTCGGTGAAAGCACTGACTATATTCAAAGCCAAGAAAAAGTGTTTTCAGAAAATCATAAGTCTGAAATTGATGCTCTTAAAAAGACAATTAACGATTTACAATCTGACATTAATAAAAAAGATCAGCACATTTCTCATAGCATGAATGATGGAAAAAAGGTTATTGAAGACTTTAAAAACCAAAGCCTACAGTTCCAAGAAATGATGTCTAAAAGATCTGCTGAAGATGAAAAAATTATTGATAGCCTCAGAAAAGAACTACGAATTGCAGACAGTGATGTGAAAGCTGCGGTAACTAGAGAACAGTTTGTTTTAAAAGAAAACAAAGAACTTAAGCAATTAACTTCTGATTTAGATGCTAATTTATCTACAGAAATTAAAAAATTCAAACTCACTAAGTCAGCTAATGAAGGCTTAAGACAACAACTTCAAGAAAAAGACCAGCAAACGTCTCACCTTGCAAACAATATTAATAGCCTTAAAGGCGTAAACTCTGAAGATAAACTATTAAAGTCAGAACTGTATACTAAGGTTGAATCACTGCAAAAGCTTAATAAACAGATCAGTATGCAGCTCAATTTATTAAGTGTTGAGAATAAAGGATTTAAAAACAAACTTGGAGAGCTTCAAGAATTTAAAAGAAATCATCAGAATTATTCTTTAAATAGTTTTCAAGATAAAAAAGAGTATTCAAACAATATAGATACTCTTATTTCTGATATTCAGATGGGCAGCAGTAATAAACTTGATATATAACAAAGCCATTAGCTTTCAAAAGGCTAATGGTCTCCCTTACTACTCAATAAATCGATAACCCTCAGCAGCTCCTTTAAAAAAGGACGTATAAGCTTGGTCAGCGTCTTCGTAAAAATTAACCTGAAGAGCTCTTGATTCAAAAATACGCTTAAACTCAGTGCTTAAAGAACAAAGTTTAACTCTATTTGTAGATGTTCTTGAAAAATCAGATATAGCATTCACAAAAGGCTCAATACCGCTAGAACCGATAAAATCTAAAGATTTAAGGTTAAAAACAACTTTACTGCCCTCCAAGTACTCAAAGCAGCGTTTTCTGAAGAGGTCTGCTGACTCAAAAGTAAGCTGTCCTGATAAATGAACTAGTATTACATCACCTTTTTCTTCTAATCTTGCTTCCATTATGCCTCCCAATAGACTTTGTTTATTCTACAAAATAATTCTTTGATATGAGTCATAGCTTCCTAAATCTAGACCCTTTTTCTAATATTTATGACACAAGCTATGGCCAAAAAGGTAAAAAAACTCGATAATAGTCTGATTATGAAACTTTTAAGCTCCTTATTTGTATGTCTTCTGCTATCAAGCACTCAAGTTGCTTATGGGCAATCAATAAGCATTAAAGGGCTAACCATTAATGCTGAACACTCAGAATTACTTATCTCTGAGGGAAAAATTATTTTATCTGGTAATGTTCAAATCATCGCTAACAACCATTATATTCAAGCTCAAAAAGCTTCGATCTTTAAGAACCAATCAAAAATATTAGCCCAAGGAGATGTTATTATTAAATCTCCTGAATTTAATGTCGAAGCTGAAAAAATTAGTTTCAACTACAAAACTAAAACTGGATTCTTTACTCAAGCAAAAGTAGATTGGGGTAACGCGCAATTTGAAGGCGAGCATGTCGAACGAATTAGTGCGACAGAGTTTCTAGCTACAAAAAGTAAATTTACTACATGCAATAAAAGCTGCAGCCCAGTATGGAAATTTTCAGGAAAAAAAATTGTAGCTAAAAAAGAAGGCTATGCTGCCATTACCCGCCCCGTCTTTAGAATTAAAAATATACCTATATTTATGCTACCAAAAATATGGCTCCCCATTAAAAGCCAAAGGCAGACAGGTTTCTTAGCTCCATCTATTGAGTTTAGTAGCTCTGGTGGCTTTACTATTGAGGAAAGCCTTTTTATTACTGCCGGCAGAAGTTTTGACTTTACCCTAACCCCAAAGCTGTATGAAAAAAGAGGCTTTAAATTTATCAATGAGTTTCGATTCGCATTATCTGAAAAGTTCAAAGGTAATATCTCTGCCGGATTCATTAGAGATAAAGCTTTTCAAGAAGACTTAGAGCAAAGCGAAACCTCTAGTAAAAATAGAGGTTTTGGGGTCTACAACCATAAGGCTGAACTTGCAAAAGGCATACAGTCCAAAACACATCTCGTCTTTGTAAATGACTTGAGATATATTAGAGATTTTAATGAAGAAATTGATGAGCATGGACGAAGCTCTATAGAATCCAAAGCATCACTCTATAAGTCTTACAAAGACTATTATACCGGTCTCCAGATAGTGCATAATAAAAACTTATTAAAACAAGATTCTTTTGCCGACAACAAAGAGGCCCAACATAAATTACCGGAAATCTTTTTATCTGTAACTAATAAAGAAATTTCAAAACTTAAACTTAATTATGGACTAGATATTAACTATTTAAATATCTACAGCTCTAAGACTGATTATGCTGACATAAACAATAATAATAGCTTTGACCCAGGTACAGATATTATACGTACAGGCCAAAGAGCTATCATTAGCCCTCGTATTTTCTTGCCTATTAAGCTAGGTCAATTTTTCACAGTAGTGCCAAGGCTAAATTATTCAGAATATTTATATAAATTTAGTGCAAAAGCTGATGAAAATCTGTATCCCAATTACTCTTCTAGAGCTAATACAAGCTATACTCAATTTGATATTGCCACTCAAACTTACTTTAGCAAAATTTATAATCGAAAAAACAGGGCTTATAGGCATGAAATAGAACCAGAAATTACTTTTTCTTCAGGATCTATTTCAAAAGATACAGACCATCCTTTTTTTGGTGACTTTGCCGACCGTCAATATGACAGGCGATTTGAGAATATTTCCGACACAGACTTGGACACAAATCAAGGGGTACAGTTTGATTACTTGGATCGCCTTACCAACAATAGAATTATTGAACTTGGAATCACTCAACGCCTAATAAGAAAAACTGTCGAAGATAATAAAACTAACTATAAACAGATTCTATATTTTAGAGTTAGCCAGTTTTATGACTTTAAAGAAAAAGAGCGCGCAGAAGAAGACCCTGAGCCTTGGTCAGATATCTCTGCCCGATTTAATTTAAAGTATGATAAATTTCAGCTCCATACTGACCTCCTTTTTCTACCTTACGAACGCAGAATGAATAACTCTACACGACTAAGATATCACTATGATAAAAATCGCTATTATAGCATTGGCTTCACGCAGTCTTTCCAGCCTTCAAATATAAGTAGCAATAATAATGAAGAAATTGTTTATAATTTCTCTGATAGAAATGAGCTTTTAAATATTGGACTTGGCATAAAAACCAAAACACTAAGTCTTAGCGGAACACTCGACTACTCTACTATCAATAATGAATTCCAATCTTGGAACTATGTCCTATCATGGCTGCCGCCTGGTGACTGCATAGAGCTAAGTTTTGCTCATAGACGAAGAATTGATAGCGATGAAAACTTTAAAATTAACTTTAAACTTCTTTTTGGAAACTATAGCTCTTAAAGCTGGTCATAGCTATAGTATGTAATTTTACTATTACTCACTATAGCTAGAATAATCTGAATCTCTGTCTGAAATTTTGGCTCAAGAAAAAGATGTGCTCGTTCTTGGCGCTTTCTTTGAGAAGTACTCAATCGAAATCTATCAAAGCTAGAGCTTTTTGAGCTTTTCACTTCAACCATAAGCCAAGGTTTAATGGCGTGCTTCAAAACAATATCAATTTCGGCATAAGGCGTTTTTAAATTTTTAATGACCAGCTGATAGCCATGTTTTTGCAAGTCTTTTAAAACTAAATCTTCGCAGTACTGACCTCTATCCATAGAGCTACAAACTGCAAATGAATCGGCAGTATGTATTAATGTAAAACAGCGTATTGAATATGTTTTGCTAATACCAGAATAACTATCTACAAAACTCCAGCAAAAGTTTTTCTGTGAATTTCTGTAGCTCCAAACTCGATGATTGCTTCTTTATGAAACTTTGTTGGATACCCTTTGTGTTTTTCAAGGCCGTAATTAGGGAACTCTTTAGAGAGCTCTACCATTAAGTTGTCCCTTGTCACTTTAGCGACTATAGACGCAGCAGCAATTGGGGTCGCCCTTAGATCACCCTTAATAAGAGTTTCTTGCACAAAAGCGTCTGGCATATCTGGAATAGCTTTATTACCATCAACAAGAATATAGCCATAATTTACGCCTAAGCCTAAAACAGCTCTTTTCATAGCCAGCAGTGATGCATTTAAAATATTAATTTCTTCTATTTCTCTAACTGTTGCACACCCCAAAGAGACTTGGTGGTTTTCAATAATTTCTGCAGCATATTTATCACGCTTTAAAGCTGATATTTTTTTAGAGTCAGTATAATGGGAATAAGGTGAATCTTGATTAATTATACATGCTGCCGCATAAACGGGACCAGCTAAACAACCACGGCCTACTTCGTCAACGCCGATAACAGTGTTTGAATGAGAAAACCCTTCCCATTCAAACTTCTCAAATTCTTTAGAAATTTTAAGACTCTTTTGGAGCTGCTTCTTTAGCTTTTGGCGCTTCAGCTTTCGCTTTTTTATCAGCTTTAGGAGCTTTTATTTTTTTAGCAGCAGTTACCATTGTAGACTCTAAACGTGCCGCACGGCCTTTTAAGCTACGAAGGTAGAATAAACGTGAACGTCTTACTTTACCAATAGATACTAATTCAATTTTTGTAACAGCAGGAGAAGCTAATGGAAACGTACGCTCAACACCAATGCCTGAAGATACTTTTCTGATAGTAAAGCTTTTACCCATGCCACCATTTTGAACTTTGATAACAACACCTTTAAAAATCTGAATTCTTTCTTTAGAACCCTCTTTAATTTTTACGTGAACATTAAGAGTATCACCGGCTTTAAATTCAGGGTGCTTAGTGATAGTTGCACGGTCAAAAGTTACTCTTTTAATTAGATCTGTAGTTGTAGTCGTCGTAGACATAGTTTTCTCCATTAATTTCAAAGATATAGGATTTACCATCAGCCCAATATTCGGTCAAGGCATATGCTGATTGCAGACCTTACACTGAGGTGATTATAGCCATCTTCTGAGGCTCCAGAAATGGGCTCCAAAAGAGCGTCACAATGAGTTTTTATAAAGTCTTCTGGAAGGCCATACCCAGTCCCAAAAAGCACGAGAAGAGGCTTATTGGAGGCCTCAGAAGCTCTAAGGGCCTCAAAGCTAGTTAACTCTACTCCTGGTACTGACCTGGCAGCAGTTGCTACTATAAAAGGCTTTTCACCATTGTTTTGATGAGTCATCTCAGAAATTACCTTTTCCAAGCTCTCAGCTGTTTTAATCAAGTTTAAAGCCATCACACGCTTTGGGTTCAAGTTTGAACCCTCGCCTGAGCGCCAATGACTCAATACTCTTTCGACATACATCAACTGCTCGCGAGTATTATTAACAATAAAGTAGTTTTTGACCCCATAGGTTCGAGCACATCGTGCCACATCATGAATATCAAAATTTGTAACATTGGTCGTAACCCTCTCCCCTTTTTTATTAAGAACAGGAGAGTGTATTAATGCAATTGAGGTCTTCATAAAAGGCCTTCTATTTTTTCAGGGCACAGGCCACAAACTTTAATTTCTTTTTTTGACAAAGTCTTCTTAATAAATTGAGCTGCCGGCTTAACTCTTGAAGTATCTGAAATAAGGTCAGGCCTCTTAAAGTGAGTTACTAAAACTGACAAAGCTAAATCCAAATCTTTTATAAGTTTGTGGTTACCACTTAGGTAGGCTTCTGGCGCAGACTCACCATCGATTTCTCTTGGCCGAGTAAAAGCCGGGGCCTCTAAAAGCTGATGCGCAAAAGAGTCTTTTACTGAAGAGTCCTTATTACCCAAAACACCTGGTATTTTCCTCATAATAGAATCCATTACAATAACAGCGGCCATCTCTCCACCGCTAATAACATAATCACCTATAGAGATCTCTTCATCGACATACTTATTAACAAACCTCTGATCTATGCCTGCATAACGACCACAAACAAAGGTAACCTCTGAAACATCCTGGGCATACGCATTTGCTTTTGCATCAGACCATACTCTGCCCTGCGGGCTTAAACTTATTATTTTGCTTTTGTTACTTTTAGGTAAGCTTTCTACGGCCTTAGAAAGCGGCTCATACTTTAAAAGCATTCCGTCACTACCACTAAAAGGTTTATCATCCACGGTTTGATGTTTGTCAGTCGTAAAGTCACGAAGATTTAAAATGTTAAGCCCAATGATTTCTTTTTTTACTGCGGCTCCACATACGCCGTAGTTAAAGTGGTGAGCTATAAGCTCTGGGAAAACTGTAATTATGTTAAATTTCACTCAGTAACCCTTCTGGCAGGCTCATAGTTACTGATTTACTCTCAAAATTGAGATTTATAATAAACTCATCCACCCAAGGGACATCAAACTGACCGTCCGAGGTTTCTACAACAACCAAGTCTTGAGCTGTTGCCGTTGAGAAATCTTTAATGACTCCTAATTTAATACCTTCTTCATCTAATACAGAAAAACCAAGTATTTCGTGCAAGTAAATAGATTCACCTGGCTGAGACTTGAGCTCTTCTTTTTTAATATAAAGCGCATAACCTTTTACATCTTCAGATTGGTTGCGGTCAGAAACGCCCTCTATTTTAGCCAGAAGACCCTCCTTATGAGGCTTTAATGAAATAAATTGGCACTCTTTTAAAGGACTATCTTCATTTGCTAAATAATAACTTTTTACAGAGCTTGCCCACTCTGGCATTTTTAAATTTCCAGGCTTAGACAGAAGCTTAATATAGACATCACCTTTAAGGCCATGAGCCTCTTTAATCCAACCTACTTTTATACATTGCTCTTTATCCACTGAGTGCACTCCTGTTTTGCTTTTCAAAAAAAAGCCAGATCAAAAAAAAAGCCAGAGTAAACTCCAGCTTTTTTTGTTTATTAAGTAGGTTAAAACTACTCTACGATTTCAAGAACACTTCGCTTTTGCAGTTTTGTACTTGCTGCATTTAGAATAGTTCTCATGGACTTAGCTGTACGGCCTTGTTTTCCAATAACCTTACCTAAATCACTTTTTGCTACTTTAAGTTCTACAACCGTAGTCTGCTCTCCAGCTATTTCATTCACTTCAACTTCGTCTGGTGAATCCACTAAAGATTTGGCCATGAACTCTACTAGTTCTTTTAATCCTGTATCGCTCATTCTTAAACCCCTTGCTTATTTTAGTAAGCTATTTTTATTGAGCGCCCGAAGCCTTTTTCATTAGACTTTGAACACGCTTAGTTGGTTGCGCACCTTTAGAAATCCAACTTTTTATTTTATCCATATCCATAACTAAACCAGGGTCTTTACCACTGGCCATTGGATTATAACTTCCAACAACTTCAATATATTTTCCAGTAGCAGCTCTTCTAGAGTCTGCAACAGTCACTCTGTATTTTGGTCTGTGAGTAGAACCTACACGAGCTAAGCGAATGACAACCATCTTTAATTCTCCTTATGGGATATTTCATTTTTACGAAATATCAGCCTGTTTAGTTACCTTGAAACTGCGCATTAAGCAAGAAAACAAACAAAATCAAATTTAACATAGTGGAATTGCCCTCATCATACAAATAGAAAATATTTATAAAAGTCTTACTTTATAGACTTTTCAACAAGGCTCATATTTACTTCAAATGGCCACAGATTGAATATAACTTGGCTTTATGGCTAATTTTGGACTTGATCTCTATTTATTGATGTTTTTACTTATCGGGTTTGCTGGCTTTATTGACTCAATAGCCGGGGGCGGCGGACTTATAACAATACCTACATATATTGCCCTAGGCCTTCCTGATGTTTCTATTTTAGCCACCAACAAAACCGTGAGCAGCTTTGGCTCTACAGTTGCTGTAGCAAACTACGTTAAAAATAAACTTATATTATGGCCCATAGCTATCTACGCTATTATAGCCTCACTTCTAGGCTCTGCTATCGGCGCACAACTGAGCAGCCACCTCGACAAGAAGAAGATGGTTTTTCTTTTAATTATTGTTGTTCCTATTATTTTTTATCTCAACTACAAACAAGGAAAAAGAATCCTATCCTCTCACCAAGAGAAGACCTTTAATACGCAACAAGTTATAACAGCTACTCTCATAGGTTTTTTTATAGGCGGATATGATGGTTTCTTTGGCCCAGGCACAGGCACCTTTTTGATAATTGCCTTTATTTACTTTTTAAATTTTAGCATGAAGTATGCCAGCGCCAATGCACGTATTATTAATTATAGCTCCAACCTTGCTGCTTTTTTTACATTTTTAATGAGCGGAAAAATACTCTGGTCTATTGCTGCAATAGCTATTGTAGCTTCGATGACGGGTAATTTTATTGGAAGCCGTCTGGTCATTAACAAAGCCGACAAGGCGATAAAGCCTGTTTTTAATTTTGTGCTTTTTTTACTTTTAGCAAAATGCATTTACGACCTGTCAGCCTACTAAATACTCATCTCATCAAGACTTAAAGAAAAGCTACCTATAAAATGTTTTAAAAAGTATTCAACTTCAGGCATTTCCATTTTCTTTAAAGTATCTTCTATCGCTATCTTTGCTTGGTTAAACTCTTTGTTACCTGCAGCAGCTTCTTCAAGGCATTTTATATAAGCGCAAAGACTGTCAGCAGCTTTAACTAGCTTCCACAACTGACTGTCTTCGTCCTTCATCTTAAAGATATCTTTATACTCAGGAATTAAATCTTCAGGCAAAAGAGACAGTAATTTGTCTGTCGCACTGTTTTCAATAGCCTTATAGGCTTCTCTAATTTCAGGATTATAATACTTAACCGGAGTGGGCAGGTCACCTGTGAGCACCTCAGTCGCATCATGGTAGACTGACAACAAAGCCACTCGCTCTTGGTTGTACGACTTTTTAAAGTACTTGTTACCTACAACAGACAGAGCATGAGCTATGATAGCTACTTGCAGGCTATGTTCTTGTACGTTTTCTTTTCTTACATTGTGCATAAGCGCCCAACGCTGAATAAGCTTCATTCTTGATACATAAGCATAAAAGTGATTCATGCTTCATTTTGTACAAAAACTAAAAACACCAAGCAAGCTGCAGAACAGAACAGATAAGCTACGACTGCTTTCTAAACCACCTGGCTAAGCTTGATTGAGAGTCTTTGGACATACCAACAAACTCTAGACCGCACTCATTATTTCTTACCCATGCCACTTTAGCATTAGCGTCAAAAACAGAGTTTTTATCTGGAGATAAAAGCTTAATGTTAACAACTTTATTTTTTGTAAGCGACCCTTCAGAGCCATTATCTGCCAAACTAAGCTTTACACCGCCAAATGATAAGCATGTCGCCGTAGCCATCTGTGTCTGGCCTCCTATGCTTAACCCTGCAAGAGCTTGTACAGCTAATCTTTCAAACTGCCTTCTGTCGGCTGGATCCATCTCTTCTTCTCTAGCTCGGATATATAAAGTTAAAAGTACAGGAATCGCAAAAACTAAACTCAATAAACCCATATTTTTTCCAGAAGGAGATTTAGGGCCATTCTTACCATTTCTTAATACATCATCGTATATATCTTTAACTAAACCACATCCTCCAGCAGCCTCTGCAGCAGAGCTTGGAGAGCGAGATGCAAAAGCACTAACTACGTAGCTAGGCTGAACTGTATCTATATTTACCGATGCAGCTGTAGCTACAGCCTCACCTGAGTTAAGACGTCCACTTGTTAAAAATAGTCCTGAAAGCGACCTTACTGGATCAACTTCATCTAAAATAATTCTCTTTGCCTGAAAGCCTAACATGCTTGGAGCATGAACCAGCATTAATGCAGCTGTCCCAGCAACAAACGGAGTAGACATACTTGTCCCAGACATAATGGCAAAACGATTTCCCGGAGAAAGGCTTAAAATATTTTCGCCCGGTGCTCCCAAATCAACCGAGCTGTCTCCATAGTTAGAAAAGAAAGATAGGTTATCTGCACTATTCACTGACCCTACTGAGATAATATTAGGAACATCCATTGAAGCTGGATACATAGGGTCTACATCATTATTAGACGCCGAGTTCCCTGCAGCAGCAACAAAAATTAAACCATTATTATATGTTTCACCAATTACTGAATTCAGCAAAACACTAAAAGAGCCACCGCCCCAAGAGTTATTTAAAACATCAGCTCCATTGTCGATAGCATAATTAATAGCATCAATGGCATCAGCAGTTGTACCAAACCCATCTGCATCTAGAAATTTCAAAGGCATGATAGAAATAATAGACTCAGAAACATTAGCTTCATAAATATCTTGGGTAGCACCTAAAGCAATCCCCGCAACATGAGTACCATGACCATCATCATCACTGACATCGTTAGACCTATAGGCAAAGTTCCAACCATTCACGTCATCAATGTATCCGTTAGCATCATCATCAATACCATTGTTAGCGATTTCACCAGGGTTTACCCATATTGCATTAGAGTCTCTAAATACAGAGTGATTGATATCAACACCAGAATCAATAATAGCTACAACTGGCTTTGAACCCGTGCTTGCCGCCTGAATTCCCCAAGCTTGCTGTAAATTAATAGTATTATGAGCATGACTTAATTCAAAAACAGCCTGTGACTCTACAGCCTCATCGATAGTATTAAATTTTTGATTTGAAGCCCCTTCAATCTCTGCTTTCTCGATAATATAGTTAGGCTCTACATAAAGAACATCTTCATCTTGGCTTAACTCTTCCATTAATTGGTCAACACCTTTGCCCTCACCTTTTACATGGTAAAGGTCTAATGAATTCGGTTTATTACTAATTTTCATTCCCTTACGTTTTTCAAGAGCTTTCATACGCTTTAATTTTTTATTAGCGCGCTTTTTTCTCTTTTTAACAGTATCTGGGCCAAACTCTTTATCTTCTGAAGAGTCTTTTTTAAGCTTTATAATAACTTCGCCATCTATATATTGTTTAGACCAGGCTTGAGTAGCGCCAAAGGCTGACATGAGAGAATATACAATAACTAATTTGATGCATTTAGAGATTACGTTCATATTTAATTATCGGAAACTCTACCTTTATCTAAAGGCTACGACACAAAATCTCATCTTGAGACACATAGTAAAAATAAAAAATAGCTCTCAATAAAAAAGGAGCCCAAAAGCCCCTTTTTTATTGAGAGCTAGTGTTTTTAAAACAAGCCCTTAAATTCTACCAATATTTATACTGTCTAAAGTATTAGTTATATGGCAACTTTCTGATAACTTTTGACTTTTCTTTTTTGCTCTCTACCCAATTTTGCATTGTAGCCCCTGCAGATTTTAATAGGTTTAAAGAGGCTAATGAGAAAGCAGGCTTCTCATTTTTCTTATCTGTAAGCTTCACAATAAAACGAGTGTTCTCAGATAAAATTGTATATGGAACAATATTGTCTTTGCCGGCTTTTAAAGCGGCCTTAACAACTTCATTACTGTATCCAATACCAGGAACATTAACACTTGCACCTGAAAGCTGAAAATCACCTGTTTTGTCCCAACCTAAGCCAGCTGTTTTTAATTTCTGAACAGCTCCATCAAAATTCTTTTCAGATAAAAGCTTATCAATGTCGGCTACATAAGCTTCAGATGTTTGCCCCTCTGAAAGAAATTTTTTAATTTTATCTTCATCAAGCTTTATATAGCTAATGTTGGCCTTTAAACTTCCAAAAGAATCTAACAACTCCCCAGAAACCTTAGGTACAGTAACTACAGAAAACAAATTTTGCATTTTTTGTATAAGAAGATCTTTCTTTAAACTCTTTTCAAAACGTTCTTGGCTGGTACCAGTGCCGCTTATATAAGAGTCATATATTTGCCTCTGAAAACGACCGTCTTTTTGAAAACCAGGAATGCTTCTAATAAAATCACTTAATTCTGCATCAGAAACCCTTAAGCCTTCTTTTTGAGCTGCTTGATATATAAGCTCATTATTAACAAGCCCTTCTAGAGTTTGTGCTCTCATTTG
Organism: Bdellovibrionales bacterium; assembly: GCA_023299885.1. Classification (GTDB taxonomy): domain Bacteria; phylum Bdellovibrionota; class Bdellovibrionia; order Bdellovibrionales; family UBA1609; genus JALZUS01. The sequence goes on from JALZUS010000031.1 coordinate 35,030, forward strand.
ATTAGTCTGCTCAGTATTTAAATTACCTTGTCGGCTTGAAATTCTTCTATAAGCCTCCTCAAAGTCACCCATTGATATTGTGCTTTTATTAACAACAGCAGCTATACCACCTTGCCCAATGCCCATCTGGCCTGGAACAGCAAAAAGAAAGACAAATACAATACAGATTAAGGCGAAAAGCACATAAGTTAGCATTTTGTACAAAAAATTGCCTCTTGTTTGGCCTGGTTTTCTTAACTTACTAAACATAATTCCTCCATAAATAATCAAAACAATAGGTTCTCTATTTTTCCTGGAAATATCAAGTCTTGCAGTGCGAAATTTTACTTTGGCCTTTTTAGTGCAAAGTATTTGTAGCAATGAATTTTAAAAAAATAGCCCTATTTATATCTTTTCTCATCATGTTTATGATTTACTTTAGCCTTGAGAAGGGACAGAACCAAAAGCCTATTCCTGGAGTGAGTAGCTCTGGAGGATTAATACAAAAATCTTACCACTACTTAAGCAGTGGCGTCAGAGGCTCTACAGGTAAATACCTAAATCTTATCAGAATCAAAACAGAGAATGAACAACTTGTTAATGAAAATTTATTTATTAGAGCACAACTCGGAGAGCTTACTGAGCTTAAAAAAGAAAATGAACGATTAAGCGACCTACTTCAATTTAAATCTAAAAATAAATCTCAGCTTCTAGCTGCTAAAGTTATTGGGCAAGATCTGTTTAAAGAACATCATATGATTAGCCTTAACAGAGGCAAAAAAGACGGAGTAAAAGACTATATGGCCGTCATAACAACAGGAACTGTTGTTGGCTATACAATTGAAACCCATAAAACTACGTCTAAAGTTTTACTATTAACAGATAAGTATGCCAGCATAGATACAATTATCCAGCGTTCAAGAGTACGAGGGTTAATTGAAGGTGCGCAAAGCCATGCTCTTTTAAAATACCTAAAAGTTGATGATGATGTGCAAGTTGGTGACCTTATTGTCACTAGTGGCTTACAAAACATTTTTCCAAAAGGCTTCCCTATTGGAGAAGTCACTGAAATTGATAAAATACCCTACCAGCCATCACAAAATATAAAAGTTAAGCCTTTCTTAAATGCCTCTACCTTAGAAGAAGCCTTCATAGTTATAACAAACAATAAGGATAGCCAACAATGAAAGGCAACATACTTACAAATGCTTTCATAACCTTATTGTTTTTAATTTTATGCTGTGCTTTTCAAACAACTTTATGGCCAGCAATTACCACAAACATCCAGCCTCATATTTGGGTTTGCGTTTTAACTTACCTCTCTCTTTACAGGTCTCCAAATGTGGCTTTAGTTTTACTTTGCTTAGCGGCTCTTATACTAAAAAGCTTTACTCTCTTTCCGGGCTCTTATCTTTTACTTGCTATTGTTTTTTCGCACTTTATTTTAAAGCAAATAAAAGACAGAACTTTTTGGAAAGGAATTTCTTACTATATACTGTGCACAGTATTTGCTACTTTACTTTTTGGAGTCTTACTGAGCGCTATTGAAGCTGTTGGCTTTGGCAACTCTTTAAGTTTTAGCCCCATGAACTGGCTAATAAGCGCCCTTTTGAATATCCCTTTTTCAATAATTATATATAGGCTTTTTATCACTATAGACAAGATCACTTCTATACCTCTGCCTGCAGAGACTGGATACAATCAGTATGTCTAACGTACTTAAACAAGAAAAATTAGATGTAAAGTATTACTCTAAAAGGTTTAAGTATTATTATCTTTTTCTTGCTTTTGTTTTTTTACTTATAAGTGGTCGCCTTCTTTTTTTACAAGTTATAAAAGGCGATCAGTTTAGACAGTTTTCAGATAACAATAGAATTAAAAAAACAAAACTATTTGCACCCAGAGGGTTAATTCTAGACAGAGAAAATCGAGTTCTTGTTAAGAATCAGTCCGTACACTCTGCAATCATTATCCCTCAATACGCTAAAGAGCTTAAGAAAACTATCACATCTATTAGTGAGTTCTTAGATATTAATATTGAAGACACTTTAACCAAGATTAAAAAGAATAGAAGAAAAAATGGTACCTTCAGGCCTGTCATTATAAAAAATAGCCTTAACTTTTCAGAGCTTTCATATGTAAGGCGAGTAAGACGAAACTACCCTGGCCTAGACATTCAGTCGAGCTTAGTAAGGGAGTACCCGCTTAAAGATGTTTCGGCACATATCTTTGGTTATGTTGGCCGCGCCAATAAAAGCGAACTCAATAAAGCTGCTAAAAATAATTTAAACCTTCAGCTTGGTGACTCCATAGGAAAGAATGGCCTTGAAAAACTTTGGGATGAAACCGTAAGAGGAAGTAGCGGGCTTAGTTATGTAGAGGTCGATGCTCGCGGGCGAGAAACAGCGCAAAAAACATCAGAATTTTTAAAAATTCATAAAATTGATGCAGAGCCAGGAAAAAGCTTAGTCCTTACCCTCGATAAAGATATCCAAGAGGCCGCTTACAAAGCCTTCAACCGAGATGATAAAATAGGCTACAGACGAGGCAGTGTCGTTGCGATGAAGGCTAATGGTGAAATTTTAGCTTTTGCAAACTCACCCTCTTTTGACCCCAACTTATTTTCTTTTGGTATCTCTAATAAAGTTTGGAACGGCCTCAGAAATGACAAGCATAAACCCTTAAGAAATAGAGCCATACAAGACCATTACCCTCCGGGCTCCACCTTTAAACCGCTTATGGCTTTAATTGCATTAGAAAAAAATATTATAAAAGAGTACACACCCATTAAATCGCCAGGATTAATTCGGTTTGGCAAAAGAAACTACCATGATCATAATCGCGGTGGCCATGGTGTCATTAATGTCAAAACAGCTTTAGAGAAATCAAGTAACGTCTTTTTTTATAAAATGGGCATTTCTCTTGGTATTGATAATATATTTAATTACTCAAAGCTATTTAACCTTGGGTCTAGAACCGGAATTGATATACCTAGCGAAAACCCTGGTATTTTACCTTCAAGAGAATGGAAAAAAAAGCTCCTCAAAGAGCCATGGCAACCTGGAGAAAATTTAAACACGGCTATCGGCCAAGGCTTTACAAGAACTACACTTTTACAAATGGTTAATGCTTACAACACAATCGGGCAAGAAGGACTTCTGTATAAACCTTTTATTGTAAAGGCTGTTACAGGCCATAAAAACAAGACTCTTAAAAGCTTTGAGCCAAAACTCATTAGAGACATAAAACAAGATCCAAATTTTTCGATTTCACAAAAGAATTTTGATATTGTTAAACGAGGAATGAAAAAAGTTGTGCATGGGGAAAAAGGTACTGCTAAATGGTACAAACTAAAAGAAGTGACCATGGCCGGGAAAACAGGAACAGCACAGGTAAGGCGTTTTTCGTCTAATCAAATTTACAAAAAATGTGAAAACCGCCCTTACAAACAAAGACATCATGGTTGGTTTATCGCTTTTGCACCTGCTGAAAACCCTGAAATTGCAGTAGGAGTTATTGCCGAGCACTCTTGCCACGGTAGTTCTGGTGCTGCGCCTATTGTAAGGGATATTGTTGATGCTTATTTCAAAAAATATCACCCAGAACTTTATCCTATTGAAAAAGAAACTGAACCCAGTAGAAAGCTGAGCACATTATGAGGCTAGCATCTGAAGAAAGAGGCTTTTTAAAAAGGCTAGACATGAACTTAATTTTAGTCGTGCTCTGTCTCAATCTTATTGGTTTAATAAACCTATACAGCGCCACGCACGGAAGCGCTACAACTGTTCATATGAGACTTTTTTGGCAACAATTTGTTTGGCTAGGCCTCGGCTGGGGCGTTTATTTCTTTATGACACTCATGGATTTTAACTACTGGAAGAAGCTATGCTGGCTGTTTTACGCAGCTAATATTTTAGCTTTACTAGCAGTCCCTTTCATAGGTAAGTCTTTTTATGGAGCTAAGCGATGGCTTGACCTTGGTTTTTTTAAATATCAACCTTCTGAAACTATGAAACTGGCTTTAGTATTAGTTATTGCAAGCCTTCTTTCACACAAGTCTATTAGGCATCGCTTGCGCTTAAAAGATTTAATATTTCCAGGGCTTCTTTTAGCTATACCCTTTCTACTAATAGTAAAGCAGCCCGACTTAGGGACCTCACTATTAACACTTATGATACCAGGCAGTTTGCTGATTATTGTCCAGCCTAAAAAATCTATTTTAACTTCAGCTATTATTTTAGCAATAATTGCTGGGCCCATCGCTTGGAAGTTTGGATTAAAATCTTATCAAAAAAACAGAGTCTTAAACTTTTTATCTCCAGAGAGAGATCCTCGTGGCACAGGCTATAATAGCATACAGTCAAAAATTGCTGTTGGCGGAGGTCAGATTTTTGGTAAGGGTTTTATGAAAGGGACACAGTCTCAGCTAGAATTTATCCCTGAAAGGCATTCTGACTTTATTTTTAGTGTGCTGAGTGAAGAGCATGGAATGCTTGGATCTCTTATAACCTTAGTTATATTTTTTGCACTCTTTCTCATAGGATTTAATATTGCTGCCAATGCACCCAATATCTTTGGATCACTGGTGGCCGCAGGCAGCATATCGCTTATTTTTTGGCATATGTTTGTAAATATAGGCATGGTCATTGGAATTATGCCAGTTGTAGGTGTCCCGCTTCCTCTGCTTTCTTATGGAGGCTCTAGCCTGCTTACAACCATGATGGCTTTAGGGCTCATATCATCAGTCTCTTACCGTAGAAATATCTTTTAAACAGAGCTTGGTTTGTTGTATCTGACTTTAAAAGCGCTATATTGTTAAATCATAAAATATTGTCAGACAAAGGACTTTCGCTCTATGGATATTAGAAATATAGCAATTATTGCTCACGTGGATCACGGTAAAACAACATTAGTAGATCACCTTCTTAAACAAAGTGGTACATTCAGAGAAAACCAAGAGGTTGATGACCGATTAATGGATTCTATGGATTTAGAGCGCGAACGTGGAATTACTATCGCAGCAAAGAATGCCTCTTTCATCTATAAAGATATTCGAGTTAATATTGTAGATACTCCAGGACATAGTGATTTTGGTGGAGAAGTTGAACGTATTTTAGATATGGTGGATGGAGCTATTATTTTAGTGGATGCCAGTGAAGGCCCTCTTCCTCAAACACGCTTTGTACTTAACAAAGCTTTAGAAAAAGACTTAAAGCTATTAGTTTGTATTAATAAAATTGATAGACCAGATTCTAGAATTAACGAAGTTTTAGATGAAATGTTTGGCTTATTTATTGATTTAGATGCCACTGAAGAACAAACTGATTTCGACACGGTTTATACAATTGCTAAAGATGGCATTGCTGTAGATGACCCTGAAAAAAAAGCCGATAACATGGTTGTTTTATTTGATTGGATTGTTGAAAACTTCCCTGCCCCAAAAGCAGACCCTACAAAAGACTTTGAAATGCTTGTTTCAAACATTGACTATGATGACTATGTTGGCCGTCTAGCTATTGGCCGCATAAGAAATGGTAGTGTCAAAGTTGGAGACCAAATTAAACTTTGGCAAGAAGGTGGCGTTAAAAGTATTAAAGTGACAGGCTTATTTTCATACAGAGCCAACGGCAAACAATCAGTAGAAGAAATTGGAGCTGGTGACATTGCAGTTATAGCTGGAATGGATGAAATATTTATTGGAGACACTTTAAGCTCTGCCAATGCAGCTGAAGCCCTACCAAGAATAAAAGTAGATGAGCCTACAGTTTCTGTAATGCTTTCTGTAAACAACAGCCCGTTTTCTGGCCTAGAGGGCAAACAAGTTACAAGTAGAAAAATTCGTGAGCGCTTAGACAGAGAGCTTTTATATAATGTGGCCTTAAAAGTTGAAGACACAGAGAGCCCTGAAACATGGAAAGTAACTGGCCGAGGCGAGCTACAACTTTCTGTACTTTTTGAACAAATGAGACGTGAAGGCTTTGAATTATTAATTTCAAAACCACAAGTTATTATTAAAGACATTGATGGCGTTAAATCTGAGCCTATGGAAAAGGCTGTAATTGATGTTGAAGAGAACTATTCTGGAGCTGTGACACAAAAGCTTGGTGAAAGAAAAGGAATCTTAACAAATATGGTTAACAAAGGCTCTGGCAGAACACGCCTAGAGTTTATGATCCCATCACGTGGCCTTATTGGCTACAGGTCAGAATTCTTAACTGATACTCGTGGAACAGGGTTATTAAATACTGAATTTATGGGTTATGAAGCTTACAAAGGCGATATCAAATCAAGACTGACTGGAAGTATTATTGCTGACAGAAAAGGGAAAACTACGGCATACGCTTTAGACCAACTACAGGATCGTGGAAAACTTTTTAGAGGACCAGGCGCTCAAGTATATATGGGTATGGTTGTCGGCGAAGCTAATAAAGGTATCGATCTTAATGTAAATGTTTGTAAAGAAAAGAAACTTTCTAATGTCCGTGCCTCTGGTAAAGACGATGCTGTTTCATTAGCTCCTGTAAAGCCTATGTCTTTAGAAGAAGCTATGGAATGGATTAGCGATACAGAGCTTATTGAGATTACTCCAGAAAATATTAGAATCAGATGCCGCGAGCTTGATCCTAATAAGAGAAAAGTAAAAACAAAAAATAAAAACTAATTATTTCTCTGCAGAGTTTAAAATATTATTTTTTACCCAAGCGTAAAATCTTATTTTAAACTCTGGCACTACTGTATAAATATAAATAGCCACCAGAGCATTAAGAACTGCAAAGATGGCTAAAATTTGCACTGGACTAAACTTATAAGCATACAGTGCAAGGACAAGAAGGCTTGATAACACCATCGTAAAGGCATTAAAAATATTATTAGCGGCAATCACTCGAGACCTTTTAGCGCTGTCTGACCGATCTTGTAGAAGAGTGTACAAAGGTACAATAAATAGCCCGCCAAAAACTGACATCATTATAAAATCAAATAAAAGCCTTAACCCCGAGCCAGAAGATATGAAGGCTTTAAAGTCTACGACCACTTCACTACCCGCCCAAGGTGAACCCACAAAATAAAGATCTAATAAAAACAAAGTCATACCAATAGAGCCTATTGGCACAAGACCTATTTCTACTTTTTTAAAGGAAAGCTTTTCGCAAAGCACCGACCCTATGCCTATACCAACAGTAAACATATTTTAAAATTGTCAACGTAGTAGCTAACACTGTAAATTGACCCTTCATAGCCCTAGCGCCATCGCTAGATAAATGTCTAACTAAAAATAATTCGCCTTCAACTAATTCTGATCTTGGAATAAAACTCTTACTAACAATACTCCCATTTTTTTCTGCTTGAATTAGCTCATCTCTATTTTTACAGTAGCTCAAGAAGGTTGTAGCGTTAAGCAAGCTGCCAGTAAAGCTGCGACAGCCCATGAACAAGGCTTATCGAGCTACGGAGAGTATTCTCGTAAGCTGACTGGTAGCTCTAAGTCCTGGGCTACTTCCAAACAGAGATAGCTGCCGTTATTACTCAATAAGAACTATCTTACTCTCTCTGAAACTATTTTTTCAGAGAGAATACTCCTAGCAATATCAACAGAGCGAACTAGAGCCTCTCCTGCATAATCGTCTTGATGCATATTTTTATGAATGCCGAACTTAGCCGAAATACGAAGATCATAAGGCATCTTCATCATCATCATCGGCATAAACTTAATAACACTAGGATCAGTTGAGCTTAGCTCAGCCAAATCTACTACTTTTCCACTTAAGCGTCTGATTAAAACTTTACTGGGTTTATAAACTCCACCTTTAACAAGAATTAGCCTCCCTTTATGATCATATACATTTTCAAGAGCAAAAAAAGATTTATTACCACGTTTTTTTAAAGATCCTATTATATGGCCATTCCAAGTAATAATATGATTCCCACCATTCAAAATTGAATCAAAATGATAATGAGCCATCAGCTGACAAGTTCCGCAGCTCTCAACTTCATCCCTTTTATTTGAATGGCCTATATTATCAATTGTAATTCCATTTATATTTTTTGGAATAAGCCACCGCATATTCAGTATTTTTTGCGCCGAAGCTGGGAATTGATTAAAAAACTTTGAGTATATAACAGAAACTCTTCTTTCCGATAACCAATTAGTTAGGGCTACTACTAAAGGATGCTCAGCTCCTAAAGCTCCTAATAGGTAACTCGTATGCCGCAATAGTACAGGCATGTATAAATTTAGATCCTCCGTGCTAAGCCCTGCAATATTGTTATAATAAGCCTCTGCAAAGTCACTCAAGACTTTAGGCGAAACCAAATCGAACCACGTATCTGCAGAGCCAACGATACTTTTTAAAATATAAAGCCCTTGGCTGTTTTTAGTACGCCTAGCAGGTTTTGAACTCTTAAATTTTATTGATACAAATTGAATAAAGCTAGAAAATTGTGCTGTATCGTAATTGTAAGTATTAAGTACTTTTTCTACAGTATCATTGCCAAAACTAGTTTCATTATTTTTCACAAAAGCTTTGAGAAGCTTTTGATTTTCGTTAAACCTTGAAAATTCGAAAAGTGCTTTTTTGTGCACCACCTCAACTTTACCTATAGGCAAGCCGTGTGGGTTGAAGCGCTTTTTTACAGACTCAATACTATTTTTTTTACTGGCTGAAAGTGAATTTGAGCAACTATTTGAAGAAAAAGAAGGGGTCGTAAAAATGGTGAGCAAACCAGCTATTAAAAATAATTTACTTGCTGTATTATACATTACTACCTACCAGCCTTATACTCTCTTAAAAATCCTGCACCTTTATTAAAGTTTAAGAACTCTGCTGCCTATGCACCTAAAGAACTACACTTTATATTAAATACTCACTAATTCCTCCTCAACATACCATAAAAACATAGAGCTATAGGCCTTATTGAAAAATATTCAATAGCTACTGCAGGCACTCATTTTTAGTTCAGGCGTACTACTTCACAAGCTCTCAATCACATTCAGATACTTTTTCATCAATAGCATCTACAAATTTACATTTTTTTTCATCACCGACAGAGTTGATGAATTTGTTGGCAAGATCCACCGAAAGATCTAGTCTGCTTAGTAAACTCTTAATTGTTTTTGAAGTTGGTATAACTTCTCTTTCTAATACTTTGCTTAAGTGGCTTGCGTCCATATCTAAAGAATTAGCATACGCTCTTAAAGAATAGCTTGGGTTTTTTAAAACCTTCTTATCATCCAAACCATGCGGCTTATACGGCTACGAAATTTGCAATTCATGGCTTTACAGAGAACCTTAGAGAGGAGCTTGCATCCAGCAATGTCAGATGCATAACTATTGCGCCAGGCGTTGTGGAAACCAATCTTCTAGGCCATACGAGCTCGAATGATATTATTTCGGACTATTCTAGCTGGAAAAACTCTATTGGCGGAGCTTTAGCCCCGCAAGATATTGCAGATACCATTTTATTTGCCTACGAAAGACCTCAAAATGTCTGTATCAGAGAAATTGTTATAGCTCCAACAAGACAAGAGCCCTAACTTATTACAGCCTATACTGCCTTGTTGTCTATATTATGGAGAGTCTTAATACGCAGCCCCTTTAAGATATCTATTTTACCGAGCTCTAATATCTTTCATCTGTTTCTTAAATTTTATTTTTTAGTTATCGCGCTTAATTTCTGTGACAGCGCCTTACTTTAAGGAGCTACCGCAGGTAGAGACTGATAGCTTGGTAATGCCTCTAGACTCAGGCCACTTAAGAAATTTATTAGGTAAACTTGTGCTTAAATAGTCTTTACGCTGGCTGTACGACATGCTGGAAGCATCATCATAAGCCTTTTCGTCCATGTACCATTTAGTACGATCATCTGTAATTCTCCAAAAATCATTTTTATGAACGCCAGGTAGGCCAAGGGCATCTAAATATATTTTTGCAATAGGCTCATCAACTGTCTTGTACCACTCCAGAAACTGCCTTAAGTACTTCGTTGATTTGGACTCTCGCCCTTCTTTATTTATTTCAGACTCAGCGCTAGCAACAAGCTCTGCAAAAAAAGGCAGGCTTACTAGCTGATTAAATTCATCTACAAGCGCAGCTAACTTTTTATTTCTTGTAGCCTCATCATACATATTGCTAAAAATAAATTGGCTAACGACTTCCTCATTGGCTTTAGCTATTACGACTGAAGGAAAAATTTTTTCTTTTACATCATTGATAAGCAGGTCTATATTTTTTTGGCGGTAAACTTCTATAATTAAATTTTGTCCGACTCTTATGTTAGAAATAGCAGCTTTTAGCCATAAGCTAGAGTCTTTATGACGGTGCCAACCATTATTAACAATAATTTTAGCAATCGTCTCAGCATGGTACTGCTTAGCCTCTTCCATAAGCCTGTAAACAACTTTAGGCCTACCCATAACTAAATCATTGGTGATGGCCGTTAAGAATGCGTCTATATACATACCGTCTCCAGCAAAATTTGGTTTCATGTCTTCATGTACTAATACATCTATGCTTGAATTAGCCCTAGCTATCAAATCAGCCTCTTGAGTCTCAGTTAAGACTAAACCAGTTAACTCTTGGACTAAAGCCTTTCTATCGTAAAGCCCTCTTTGGTCTCTCATTACCAAAATAGGGTTTAATAGTTGATCAAACTTTTCTGATAAGCCTGAAACAGTACCAGGTTCATACTTCAAGTATCTTACAAATCCATTTTTTGGGTTGACCGGCAAAGGCTTATTATTGAAATTACTAGTATCTCTAAGCCAGCCCTTTTCATTAGAAGGGTCCCACTTCATACGCACATCATAGTCTTCATATACTCCACTGTCATAATCAAAATTCCAATTATTTTTAGTTTTAAAAGACCCGAAAACATTATCATAGTAAGATCTTTCTCCACTCCTATTATCATAAAAGCTCATAGAGTCTGCATCAAAAGTCCAAACTGAGTTTGACCCTTTCATGGCTCTATCTACAGCTCTCTCATGTCTTTGAGCTGCCTTATCAACCTCACCCTTGCCAGAGCGCACTCCTGTTTTATCGTAGATAGCTCTTTTTACTACGTCACTTAAAACAGCATATGCCTCAGTTACTTTGATAAATTTTTCAGCTGCCCTGGGATCATCTGGGTTTAAATCAGGATGTGTTTTTTTTGATAACTTTCTGTAGGCAGACTTTACTTCCTGCTGCGAAGCAGACTTATCAACCTCAAGAATTTTATACAGGTCATCAGAGTAAGCAGGGTAGCTTATGCTAAGAGTAAGAATAGTGATCCAAAGCAGCTTATATAAATACATAAATTTGTTACGCACGATTTCTCCAACTTATTGATTATATTAGAATAAACTGCAATAACACGGCCAATACGACTATGCCTCTTATCACTAAATAGTTTAGAAATGAAGCTGACGAGCTGTTTATATAGTTAACAGCATTAGTAATAATTACTAATGCTGTTAACTATATACTTCTGCAGCTTTCTTTTACACAAGCAGATATTAATGAATACCCGTCCTAAGAGAGCTTTTGCACGCACCTGCCGAATTCTTTGTAGATGGTATACGCTTTAAAATACTAAGGCCTCCGTTATTCGCAAGCTTAAAATCATCTCTTTTAGACCATGCAGGTTTATGCTCAGACACCATGGCCCTGAAAGCCTTCCATAGTTTAGAGTTTTTTCTTATGCCAGAGACTAATATTTCTAAATGAGTCTCCTCATAGTCACCAGAACTTAACTCTTCAAAATCAATTTCATCACTAAAATCAGCTTGCGCCCACCTTACATCTGTTTTGAATAGCTCAAATAATTGTAAAAGAATTAAATCTCTATCTTCATAGGTTAAAGGCTTACCGCTTACACTTTCAAATTCCTCTCCACGAAAATCGGTACCCACCTCTAAGTATGAAAAGTAATCATGAGAACCTATTAACCACTCAATTATTCCCTCTACTCTTGATAGGTCAGACGGGTTAAAGCTTAACTCAGCTAATGAATACACACCTTTTGGCAATAAGTTATACTTAAAGCCAATACTCTCATCTAAAAGGGTATCTAGTGCTTTTATCCTCTTTACCTTAAACCCTCCGTAACTTGCCTTACTCATCTGCTGGATATCATAAAGAACATCCTCTAAAGGGATTGCCCACTCTGTCCATAAGTAATTATATGTTTCGACCCAATCAAAACTATCATTTTCAGCTCTCAAATAACCTAGTAGTGAAGAGAAATTTTTTAACAAAGCCTTAGTTCTTTTTTGAGTCTCAGGAAGCATTACGAAGTGCTTTAAATCCTTCATAAGCACTAATGCATCCTGCGCTTCAGCTTTCTTTACATCTTTTGTAAGAACTGAATAACGACCATCTTCTAATACTTCATAATCAAATGCTGTCCCAGTGTAGTGTGGCAAATGCTCATAAAGCTCAGCTATAACTGAACTATTCATAAAGGTAGAAGACATTAATCCTTCTATAAAACTAAGAGCTATCACCGGCATAGAAGTTTTAGTCTGACCACTAATAATTGTAGACGTAAGTATCTTGTTCGGCTTTTCAGTCTCATATCTACTTATAAGACCTCTTTGAATAGTTTTATCCCATGCCACCGTATCTACAAACACAGGTTTTTTACCGCCACTTATCTTGAAAATTTCTTCTTCCGAATAATTTACGACTTGCTCCGAATTAACAGAAGATCTAGAAATATTAATTAAGTGTACTCTGTTATAATCATCAGTGCCTTGAGTCACTAGACGTGATACGTCGTAAGCATACTCAGCATCACGTCCTAAAAAGAATAATGGCTCCTTATGCAATTCAAGTAAGAATAACGACCAGACAAGTGTGCTCTCACGCAATCTAGGCCAATTATTCTGATGCCAGTTTGACATAGCACTCTCATCTAACTTTATAGGAGCAGGATTAACACTCTCAATTGATGGCCTATCAGAATATGATGGGCCATCCTTTTTTGCTGCTAAAATAATTTGTGGTGCACACAAACAAAGTCCAATAGCTAATTTTAATACTTTTTTAAATACCATAACTATTGCCTCTTAATTTAAAACCACTTAAAGGGTCAGGGAACTTAGAATTACCAAAAAAAGCCATCTCTAAACTGTACATAAAGGTAGCTATTTGCTTCTTGAGAGCTGCAACCTTACTTGGTATTTTATCTAATGACGATGCTGGAAGTAATTCTAAAAAAGACAATTCTCTTTCAAAATCTTTTATTTTTTCTATAACATTTGCAAAATTATAATATCCAAGCCTTGCATCACGCATAGATGAATTCCCTGCTATTAACATATCCTTCGTATTAAGCAGCATCTCTTCATACAATTGGCCAAACTCTTCTGTTAAAATGTTATCTACACTCTTGCCTGGCACTAAGCTTGAGAAACTATAAACTAACTTTAACTGTGCAATGAATTGATTCAATACTTCTTCTTTGCTTACAGGCATGCCATTTTTTGGCCAATCCTTATAACTACCCCAATCAACAGTATATGGAAGCTCTCCAGGATTTTCTTGAACTTTAATATGAGCCTCTTTTTCAGATTCAGAAACATTATAGAAAGAACCATAACTAATACTGCCTAAATTTGAAAAGTCTAACTTGTGAAGTACTGAGAAAATCTCTTTTACTTGCTTTTTTAGTTTAATTCTCGCTGCCTCAAAATCAGCAGACAAGGCTTTGATATTGTATAAAAACTCTGGGTCATTTATCGCTTGAGTCTTATCCTGATAACCCTTAACAAAATGAATAGGTGATGCTTCTAAAAGCTCCAGCATTGTTTTTTCTATATCTACAGCCAGAGTCTTAATTTCCTCATTGCTAGCTAAAAGCCTCGCGGAGTTTTCAGCAGTAATATTCACAAAAATATTTCGACTCATAATTTCAATTGGTTCTTTTTCATACTTTTCTTTATAGAATTTAAATGCTTCTTTTCCAAAGTCAGATGCGTAGCCTCCTGCGTAGTAATTATTTGTTCTTACGGGAAGAGGCATACTTGGCCCAGCCCAATAGCTATCAACCGGCTTTTGCTCAAGACTAACTTTCCCTTTAAGACTCCGCAAGAACTCTGCAATTGTATTATCTGTTTCTTGTACCTTAGCTTTTCGTAATTCTATAACTTTGCTTGGAAGAATATCTAAACCATTTTTTAAAAATTTTGAACAATCACTAGAGGCATATACAAAAGCAGGGCAAATAAATACAAAAAGAAAAATTTTTTTTAATATACTCATAGACATAACATTCCCAAATTTCATACATGCTCCTGATTGAATAATCTTGTTATTCCATTACTTCAGATATACCGAGTTCATTTATGACACCGTACAGCAATGCGCCTCGGTAATGGTACTTTTTGAAAAATTTACAGCTATAAAGGGTAAAATCTGTTGAAAACAGTTTCTACAGTAGTCTGTAACGTAATAGATTTGAGCTTAAGCAATCTAGTGACCAGCCTGCATATTTACTACCAGTATAATAGTTCAGATTACACGGCAAGAAG
>JALZUS010000032.1 GCA_023299885.1 Bdellovibrionales bacterium
ATACCTTAAGCCTTAGTGATATCCATGAGTCACAATTACAATACGAAATGTATTCTGACCCAGACACTAGCTTTTTATTTTTTAATGCCAATGAAAAAACCATCACAGATTTACTTTTAACCTTGGCACCTAAAGAAGAATACATTGTTAGGCTTAGGCATTTGCACGAGCTTACTTACAAAGACATAGGAGTCCAAATGGGTTTGTCCACTGAAAGAGTTAGACAAACCGAAACTAAAGCTCTTAGAAAACTTAGGCATGCTTACTTTAGTACTTTAAATGATATCAGATCCAATAGTTTTGAAGCAGCAGTAAAAGGCGAGCATTTGTCACCGGCGAAAACAGCACAATTAAATCGTATTGCTAATAGTGAAGCCAGCAGAACACTGCAGAACAAAAAAACAGCAAATAAAAACAAGTATCTCAGGAACACGATAAGAGACCACAAAAAAAGACTTGCTAACACTAAAGACGATCATACTGATAGCTTACTACTACTGAAAGCTGAACAAGAGATATATCTTACTCGAGTTAAAAAAACACACGAAAGAGAGCTAAAGGCTTTAGGCATAGATGACTCTAAAGCACTCTACGAACTTAAAACAGAGCAAAACAGAGGTATTACTAATTTAATTAAGTATCAAAGAAGTGCTTATCAGAAAAAAGAAACACAGCAGAACCTCTCCTACAAACGGCTTGAAGATTATCAGGAAAAAGAAATTGAAAGAATAAAAGATCCTTCTTTTGAAGTACCAGCGTTTAACCACCCTGGAAGAATTATGCTTTAAGCTTGTTGTATACGTCTTTATACTTCATTGCCCTACATCATCTTTAACTGTAGGTTTTCAAGCCGCTTAATTTCATCTCTAGTTTTAGCGGCTTCTTCAAAATCTAAAGCCTCTGCTGATTTTTTCATTTGTTTACGTAGCTTAACTATTTCGCTTGATAACCCGCCTGGGTTTTTCTGATACTTTTGTATAACAGACTCTAGCTTTTTAAGCTGGCTCCCCTTAGCACCCTCAACCACTTCATAACCAAAACTTTCAATAAGGCTTTTTGCTATACCCTTTTTAATTGTCTTAGGAGTAATGCCATGCTTTTTATTATAAGCATCTTGGATTTCACGCCTTCTGTTTGTCTCTTTGATAGCAGCCTTCATAGATTTTGTCTCTGTGTCAGCATAAAGGATCACTCGGCCTTTTACGTTTCTAGCAGCACGACCAATTGTTTGTATCAATGAGCGCTCAGATCTTAAAAAACCCTCTTTATCAGCATCCGCTATGGCCACAAGCGTGACCTCTGGTATATCTAAGCCTTCTCGAAGTAAGTTAATACCTATTAACACATCAAAAACACCCAGCCTTAAATCTCTAATAATTTCAGAGCGCTCTGCTGTTTTAATTTCTGAGTGAAGGTATTTTACCTTTACTCCTAAGCCTTCATAGTACTCTGTTAAATCTTCTGAAGATTTTTTAGTTAAGGTCGTAATTAAAACTCTTTCACCAAGCTTTACCCTTTTTTGGACCTCAGTTAAAATATCATCCACCTGATGCTTAGCTGGGCGTATTTCTATAACGGGGTCTAATAACCCTGTGGGCCTAATGATTTGCTCTACTATCATTCCTTCAGATTTTTTAACTTCAAAATCGCCTGGGGTAGCCGATACATACACAGTCCTGTCAGTAATATGCTCAAACTCTTGAAAATTAAGTGGCCTGTTATCTAATGCTGATGGCAACCTAAAAGCATGCTGCACTAAATTCATTTTTCTAGCACGGTCACCCTTATACATGCCGCCCACCTGTGGCACAGTTACATGGCTTTCATCAATCACAGTAATAAAATCTTTTGGGAAGTACTCTAGCAATGTTGGCGGTGGAGCCCCTTCGCCCCTACCGGTTAAATGCCTTGAGTAGTTTTCGATACCTGGGCAAAAACCCATCTCTGACATAATTTCTAAATCGTATAAAGTACGCTGCTCTATGCGCTGGGCCTCTAGATGCATAATTTCACTTTTATAATATTTAATACGGTCTCTGAGCTCCGTCCTTATAGTTTCTATAGCTGAGCGTATTCGCCCTTCTGATGTCACATAATGGCTGGCAGGATAAATAATGATTTCATCCATTTCAGCAATAGTGGCACCCCTTATTGGGTCTATCCAAGAAATTTTATCAACATAGTCACCGAAAAACTCAAAACGGATAGCGCGATCTTCTTCATAGGTTGGAAATACATCCACTATGTCCCCACGCACCCTAAATGTCCCACGATGAAAATCAATATCGTTTCGGCCATATTGTATTTTAACAAGCTCTCGTAAAAATTCGTCTCTGATAATTTCAGTATTTGTTTTTACTTCAACCATCATGCCTTTATACTCGTCTGGGTTACCCAAACCGTAAATACAAGACACACTACTAACAATAATTAAATCATCACGCTCAAATAAAGACCTAGTTGCCGAATGGCGCATTCTATCTATTTGCTCGTTGATGGCTGAGTCTTTTTCTATAAATAAATCTCTAGAAGGTACATAAGCCTCGGGCTGGTAATAGTCATAATAAGAAACAAAGTACTCTACTGCATTTTCCGGAAAGAGCTCTTTAAACTCGCCATAAAGCTGCCCGGCTAATGTTTTATTAGGCGCTAGTACTAATGTTGGTTTACCAATATTTCTAATCACATTGGCCATAGTAAAGGTTTTACCCGTACCAGTAGCACCTAAAAGGACTTGGTCCTTTATATCATGCTTTAAGTTTTCAGTGATTTGCTTGATGGCCTCAATTTGGTCACCAGCAGGCTCATACTTAGAAACTAATTTAAATTTTTTTTTAATTTTTGCCATTGCTTTTTAAACCACTCAGACTAGAGGCTCTTATCCACTTCCCATGAAGTGCCGCTAGCGCCGTCTTTTACAATAATGCCCATGTCTTTAATTTTATCTCTAATTTCATCAGCCTTAGCCCAGTCTTTAGCTTCACGGGCCGCCATGCGGTCAGCAACAATCTTATCAACATCTTCACGCTTTAACTCTTTTTGCCTTAATAAAATATCATCAAGCTCACGTAAAAAACTAACAGGCTCTTCATTAAATAAAGAAAACATTGCCCCTTTTAATTTAATAAAACCTAAAAAGGCTTCAGCCATAGCTTTATGCTCTGGTAAAAATTTTGTAACATTCACTTTGTTATTAAAAAGCCTTAACAACTCAAACAACCTTGCGATAGCCCCTGCTGTACTAAAATCTTCATCCATGGCTTTAACGTAACCAGCTTCAGCTTCATTCATGGCTTTTTGAAAGTCATCAGGAATAGGTACTAAAGGCGCCTCACGCGCTATTAGTGTTTCTGCCAATGTCATTGCTGAGTAAAATTTAGCAATCGATTTAACAGACCTCATAATTTGCTCGCCAGAAAAATCGATAGTGCTTCTGTAATGTACGTTAAGCATTAAAAACTTTAATATCTCTGCACTGTATTCTTCTAAAAAAGACCTGCCAGTTCTAATATTACCTAAGCTTTTAGACATTTTTTGGCTGCCAAATTCTAACATATTATTATGCATCCAAAAGTTAGCAAATGTATGACCTGTGCAAGCTTCACTTTGCGCTACTTCATTTTCATGATGCGGAAAGATTAAATCTAAACCACCACCATGAATATCAATAGTTTCACCTAAGATAGCCGTTGCCATTACAGAGCATTCTATATGCCATCCAGGACGGCCCTCACCCCAAGGTGAATCCCAAGAAACCTCTTCGCCTTTAGCTGTTTTCCATAAAGCAAAATCTGATGGATGCTTTTTATCTTTATTCACAGCTATACGGTAACCTGACTCCATATCATCTAAGTTTTTACCACTAAGGTGACCGTAGTCCTTATATGACTCTACGTTAAAATAAACGTCACCGTTAACACTGTAAGCATGCTCTTTTTCAATAAGTTTTCCAATAAATTTTATGATGTTCTCGATATGCTCTGTTACACGTGGGTTATGAGTATGGCTTTTAAGTTTTAACTGGTTAAAGTCTTTTTCAAATTCGGCAATGTATTTGTTGGCAATATCTGCCGCCGGCACGCCTTCCTCTTTAGCCCTGTTAATAATTTTATCATCTACATCAGTATAGTTATAAACATAATTTACTTCGTAACCTTTAGCCTCAAGCCAATTTCTTGCGGCATTAAAAAAAATCACTCCACGGAAATTACCAACATGTAAAAAATCATAAACAGTAGGCCCGCAAAGATAAAGGCTCACTACACCCTCTTTAATAGATTTAAACTCTCGCTTTTCTCTTGTTTTTGAATCATAAATTTTTAACATTATTATTTTCCTTATATTATTACTGACTAAAACTATAAACTCTCTAAAACTAACTTGGCTCTTTTTACGAGCTCTGCACGGCTTATTAATGGAACCACTTGCTTTAACTCAGCCCCATGAGGCTTTCCTAAAATAGCTGTACGTATTGGCATAAAGAGATGCTTTCCTTTTACACCTGCCTCTGTTTTTACTTTATTTTGCATTTCAGAAAAATCATCAACAGTTAAGTACTCAGTACTTAAACTCTCTAAGCCTGCAATCCATACTGGTAAAACTTTTTTAGTTTCATCCCAAGCCAGCACATCCTTTGCTTCCTCTAAAACTTTAAAGCCAGCTTCAGATAAAGGCCTATAAAGCTCAACAGCATCTTTTAAAACTTCCATTGACGATTTAAATACCTCCAAAGAATTACTTTGCCAGCTTTTACTTTCTGGAAACACAAAACCCTCAGGCTCAAAAAAAGGCTGAAGCCTATGCCATAAGTCTTCATGGTCAAGCGCTCTTAAATGAGTTGCATTCACCCAACGTAATTTATCTTCATCAAAAACAGCTGATGCAGAATTTAAACGATCACTATCAAATTGTGACTCTAAACCCTCCATACTAATAATTTCATCACCATTAGGAGAGCTCCAACCCAATAAAGCCAAAAAGTTATTCATGGCTTCTGGCAAATAACCCATTTCACGGTATTGGCCTACACTAGTAGCCCCATGACGCTTACTGAGCTTTTGTCTGTCAGCCCCTAATATAATTGAAACATGCCCAAACTGTGGCAAATCAAAACCTAAAGCCTCATAAATCATAAGTTGTCTAAGCGTATTACTAAGGTGCTCTTCTGCTCTAAATACATGAGTCATTTTCATTAAAGCATCGTCAATAGCACAACAGAAATTATAGACAGGCATGCCTCCAGATCTTAACAACACAAAATCGCCCACCATGTCTGATGGGAAAGTCACTTCTCCTCGTACTAAATCTTTAAAAGTATAATCTGATTTTTTAGTAGGTATTTTAAATCGAACTACAGCATTTGGGTTTTTTAAAAGCTCAGCCTGCCCTTGCTCTAGTGTCCAATCACGATATGGGCTTTTAACTTGAGGAGGACGCCCTTCCTTCATTGCTAATTCGCGTTGAGCTGTGATTTCTTCGTCTGTTAAAAAACAGTAATAGGCATGGCCAGAAGCTAATAGCTGGTCTGCATATTTTTTGTAAGTGTCCAAACGGTCACTTTGCTTATATGGTCCGTACTCTCCAGAGTCTTTAAGACTTTTAGCATCAGGACCCTCATCCCAATTAAGCCCAAGCCAATGCAGATCTTCAATTTGTTTTTTTAAAGCTTCTTCTGTAGAGCGCTCTTGGTCTGTATCTTCGATACGCAATATAAACTGACCACCATGCTTTTTAGCATAAAGGTAATCGTAAAGGGCTGTTCTTGCCCCTCCAACATGAAGGTAACCTGTAGGGCTTGGCGCAAAGCGGACTCTTACTGACATATAAATATTCCTTCCAAAGGGATACAGCCTAGCAGAAAATAATACAGGGAGCTACGCCATAATGGACTTTGCTAGTTATTTTAAGAGCTTATAAGGCATTAAAAATACTACATTTGGCGCCTTGCAGCCTAGGCACCCTAAGGCTTAGCCATTATACTGGGTTTATGAAAAATATTACTTTAATTTTTGCCTCACTACTCTTTATCTCGTGCTCTCATATTAAAAGCACAAAAGAAGTGAAAACCAGCGCACAAAAAGAAGCCATACATAATAAAATGGCCGAGAAACAAGCTGAGCTCACGCAATGCTATGGCGAAAAAGTAATAGAAGCCAACAAAGAAGAAGCGGCCAATCTATTAGTTTCTTGGCATATCGATGAAGCTGGCAAAGCCATTGACGCTGAAGTTTTAGAGTCTTCAACAAAAAATAAAGATTTTGGAAACTGTATTTTAAAAACATTAGAAACAGTAAAATTTGAAAAGCCAGAAAAAGCTCATGCTACTATTAAAATGCCATTTATCTTTACGGCCAATTAGAATTGGCAAATTAAAACAAACACTTAAGCAATATAAAAAACAATTAATAACCCGAGTAGAACTGCACCCATAGCTGATGCAAAAATACAGACTGCTTTTTTAGAGGCTTTTGGCTTAACCTCTTTACCAAAACCCAAACCAAAAACAGCAATCACAGAAACTAAGTAATGAAGACTTCCTGTAACTTCTATAAGCTCATTATGGCGCTTATGATCTACTAGCTTTACCATTAGTGCTGCAATAATAAATACAATAACTTGAGGCCATGGCGGTACAAAGTTACCAATCTTTTCATGGATAGTTTTTACCTTATCCCACTTTTTCATAGCTAAGGGCCAAAAAACATTATGGATTAATAAAAAGACAAACATCAGCTTACCAAAAATCAATTTGTTAAGCTTTACTCCGCCTACAACCATATTATGAAAGTTAGTTTCTGCCTGGGCATTATTCGCTTTAAAAAACTCTCCAGATTCAATATCAAAAACTCTTTGACCCCAGCTGATCTCTTCCATAGCTCCAAACAAAAAAGCCGCTGATAAGCAAAATAAAGTTAAGCCCTTTAATGGAAAGGGCTTTTTTTCTTCCTTGGCTATTTGAATAAAGTAGTAACCTGTAAATAAAAATCCAAAAAATAAAACGAAAAATCCAAACCATTCTAAAAAATGATCTTCAATAATAAAATTATGCAAAGCTTCTTTATTAGTGGCTTGAAAAATTAAGGCTACAGAAAATAACCCGGCTATAATGGCTAAAAAGCATGAAAAGATAGTTTTGTACTGACTGTCTTTCTCAGAAATAAAACTTGTTCTTTTAACTAACAGTTTTGAAAGCGCGCAGGTTATTGCGAAGGCAGTGACTATAATAATGGCGTTATAATATTGCATAAAGGTAGTTTACTTCTAGGTAGTGTAGGTGACAAGAGCATTTCAAAGCATAAAAAAAGCGAGCTCTTTGGCTCGCTTTTTTGACTTTTTAAAATACAGCTTATTTTTTAGCTGTTAAGTTAATCTCTTTGCACTCTACAGTAGTGGCTTCTATTGAAACAGTCATAGTACCATCATAATCATCAGCAACCTTAACTATAGAACCTGTCACTTCAGATAGAGTTTCGCCAGCAACTTCAAAAGTTGATTTTTTTAACGTTAGCACTAAACGACTATCACCCTGATTAAAGTAAAAATAAGAACGGCCATTTTCAGCGTCTGAAGATATATCTTTAGCATCAGACTCAATGGAAACTTCTAAAAAGTCATTAATCTGGATACCTTCTTCTGAGCTTGCAAAATCTTCAAGGCTATAACCTGTATCCGAACCTAATAATGTTGCACCTGTATACTCAGACCCATCATCTAATAAAATCATTGTACTTATTGCGCTTCCGCCCGTTAATGTCACAGACTCGTCCATGCTGCAAAAGTAGTCTGCAGAGGCCGACAAAGTAAACATAGATATAACTAAACTAGCTAATATAGCTTTCATGGTAACTCCTTTTAAATATTTTATTTTAAACTCCAAAGATTTGCTGAACGCCTTCTTGAGACATCATTTCTTTTTTGTCTTTTACGATAGTTAGCTCTGCAAGTAATAATGTTTTTGCTTTTGCTAGCATTTTCTTTTCACCAAAGCTTAAATCTTTGTCTGACTGTAGCAAGTAAAGGTCTCTAAGAACCTCAGCAATTTCATAAACAGAACCTGTTTTAATCTTATCCATGTACTCACGGTAACGACGGTTCCATGTTTGATTATCAATTTTAGAAGTCTTTTCTTTATTTACTAAAATATCTAAAACTTCATCCGCCTGAGTGGGAGTGATCACATGCCTTAAACCTACGTTTTCAACATTTGTTTGAGGGACCATTACCTTCATGCCCGTGTCTACTACAGTTAATGTGTAAAACTTTAACTCTGTATCCATGATTTCTTTAGTTTCGATACCAGTAATTTTAGCAACGCCATGCCCAGGATAAACCGCATTATCACCAACTTTAAATTCCACAAGGGCCTCCTACAGCATATGTTTTTCATATTTTTTATATTGATCTGACATACCTAAGATATCACTTTTGACGCTCAGAATCAAAATAAGACGACTACAGTGTAATGTTTACAGGGACTATCTAGCTATAGCCATCATGTGCGCTTAGGGACACCGCGCTTTATCCCACCCAAGATTTTTTAGCTTCTTCTAGAGTTTCTTTTAAGTGAATATTTTCTGGTAATCTTAATGTTGGGTCTTTACGTATTATACCAAAAGCCGCTTCACGTGCTTGTTGTAAAATTTTAATATCTCTCACTAAGTGGGCCATCTTAAAGCTTTGTAAACCAGATTGGCGCGTACCCATAAACTCACCGGGGCCACGTATTTCTAAATCGGCTTCAGCAATTTTAAATCCATCGGAGTACTTCTCCATAATTTGCGCTCGATGCTTACCAACTTCAGACACTGCATAGCCTTGTATTAATACACAATAACTTTTATGACTGCCACGCCCAACACGGCCACGCAATTGATGGAGCTGCGCTAAACCAAAGCGCTCAGCATGCTCGATAATCATCATATTAGCATTAGGCACATCCACCCCAACCTCAATAACTGTTGTCGAAACTAAAACATCTGCTTTATGAGCCCTAAAGTCATCCATGATAGATTCTTTTTCCTCAGACTTCATTTTACCATGTAGTAGTGCAAACCTGACATCTGGATATTGGCTTTTTAGTTTTTCAAATTCTTCGGTGGCATTTTTTAAATCTATTTTTTCACTTTCAGCGACCAACGGATAAACAATGTAAGCCTGCCTCCCCGCCTTTACTTGGTCTGCCATAAAGCCAAAAACTTGTGGCCGCTTATTATCTTTAGTAGCCCTAGTTACAATTTCTTGTCGGCCTGGCGGCATCTCGTCGATTACAGATATGTCTAAGTCACCATAAACAGTCATCGCTAAAGTTCTTGGTATAGGCGTTGCTGTCATTACTAAAAAGTGAGGCGACCATGCTTTTTGTTTAAGCGCATTTCTTTGACCAACACCAAACCTATGCTGCTCGTCTATAATGACTAAGCCTAAAGATTGAAACTCTACATTACTCTGTATAAGCGCATGCGTCCCTACACAAAAATCAATTTTGCCAGCACGTAAAGCCTCTAGAATAGCTTCTTTCTCTGCTGTTTTTAATTTAGCTGTTAATAGCGCCACTCTTATACCTAAAGGCTCTAAAAGCTTTTTTGCATTTTGATAATGCTGTTCTGCTAATATTTCTGTGGGTACCATAATACAACTTTGCATTCCGTTGTCCGCAGCGTAAGTAGCTGACAGCAATGCAACCAAAGTTTTACCACAACCAACATCACCCTGAACCATTCTATGCATGGGATAGCCCTGCTTTAGGTCTTCAGCTATTTCACTGTATGATTTTTTTTGAGCCCCCGTCAGGGTAAAAGGTAATGATTTAATAAGATCATCAACTCTAGGCGCAGGCTTATTTAAAGCTAAGGCTTTTTCTTTTGTAACTCCCATTTTTTGCATTGCTAAATGGAGCTCTAACCAAAAGAACTCATCAAAAATAAGGCGGCGCTGTGATTCAGCTTCAAAATCAAAAAGTTTTTTTATGTCATCTGGCTTTGGGTCATGTATCTCTAATAAAGCTTTTTCAAGGCCCATTAGTTTATACTGTGATAAAATCCATGAAGGATAAAATTCTGGTATGCCACCAAACTCTTCCTTAAGGCTTTTATCTGTTAACTGCTCAAAAGCTTTGGCTAATAATGTGCGGACTTTAACCTGCTTTAAACCGTCAGTTTCAGAGTATAAAGGGACAACCTTATCTTCTGATTCGATTTCTTCTGTTGTTAAGTGAATATCTGGGTGATTAAACTCTATATTGCCACGATAGTTAATAACCTTGCCTGAAACAGTAACCCATAAGTCTTTTTGAAGCCTTGAAAAGTAACCCCTGTATGGAGACCGAAAGTACTTACAGTGAACACGCCCTGTACCATCTTCTAAAATAACCTCATGCATTTTTCGTCTTGTTTTTCCTAAGGGCACAGATTTTACACTAAAAACACGAGCTCTAAGACTTACAATTTGCCCCTCTTCCAAACTACTGATGTTTTTTACAGCGCGCTTATCTTCATACGCACGAGGGTAATAATGAAGTAGGTCAGCTACTGTCTTAATACCTTTTTTATAAAGAACATCACCCAGTTTTGGACCGACTCCTTTTAAAAATTGAATTTCTGTGTTGTAGCGAAGCATTTATTAATTAAGCGCCTTTTCGATAAATTCAAATTTAATTGCTGTTTTCTTTGCTCGTCCTGAAACATCAGAAGACATACTATGCCCGCCTTGAGTATCTTCATATAACAAGTAATTACTATAACCCATGCTATTTAACTTATAAGCCATACGTCTCGCATGCCCGGGATGAACCCTATCATCGCTTGTTGTCGACATAAAAATAGTTTTTGGGTACTGCTGGTTAAGCTTTATATTATGGTAAGGTGAATACTTTTTTAGATATTTGTAGTCTTTTTTGTTATCGGGGTTTCCATACTCACCCATCCAACTCGCGCCAGCTAGTAGCTTATGGTAACCGAGCATATCTAAAAGCGGCACTGCGCAAACAATAGCCCCAAAGAGCTCTGGTCTTTGAGTCATAGCCACACCCATTAACAGGCCGCCGTTACTACCGCCCTCAATAGCTAATTGGCCTGAAGTGGTTATGCCTTTAGATACTAGGTCTTCAGCAATTGCAAAAAAATCATCATAAGCTTTTTGTCTGTTTTTAAGTATAACCGACTTATGCCAATCTGGGCCGTACTCACCACCGCCTCTGATATTAGCCACAACATAAGCCTTATCATTACTAGCAAGCCACAATGGCCCTTTAGCAGATAAATACTTAGGTCTTATAGAGACACCAAACCCACCATAAGCATACATTAATGTTTTTAAAGGCTTAGTGTTATTTTTAGGAGCCACCACAAAATAAGGGATTTTTGTTTTATCCTTACTTGTTGCAAAATACTGTTTTACATCGAGGCCATCAGCATTAAAGCTTTTCTTTTGCTCATACATTAACTTCACATCACCTTGCACATATGAGTACAACCCAGGAGGCGCCACAAAGCTTTCTAAAGAAATAAAACTCACTTCTTCTTTTGGGTGAACAAAACTTAGCTTTGCAGTTACGTTTTCATAAGGGAGTTTAATATTGTTTAAAGTCCACTTGCCATCACTCACTGTGGCCGATTTTAAAACGCTTTTTACATCTTGAAGTATATTTAAAATCACTTGGTTTTTAGAAACTGAGGCCGATTGCAAAGACTCATTTTTACCAGGGCTATATACTTTTGTTATTTTTGACAACTGCCCTGTCTTTAAAAAGCCTGACCATGAAAAGGAATAGAGGTCTCCAGCTTTTACTTTAACCCCATTGAGTTTTTGAGAGGTACGCAGGTTAAAAAGAAAATGATCTTTAAAAAGACCACGGCCAAAAGCATCCACAGGCAAAGGAACCCTTGTTATAGCTTTTGTTTTACGATCTAAAAAATAACGCTCATTTTCAAATGAGCTTTTATATTTATAAATAAAAATATTCTCGCTACTAGCCGTTGTCGTAATACCCGGCCAAATACCTACATAGCTCTCAGGAACCTCTGCTATGAGCAAAGCTTCAGAAAGCTTTGTTCCACGCTTCCATAGTTTTAACTGCCTTGGATACCCAGCTTTTGACAGTGTGCCCGGGCCAAAATCGGCAGATACTAGCAAATGATTATCATCAAACCATTTTACACTTTGTTTTGATTTTTTTAAAAAGAAACCCTTACTTACAAATGCCTTCTTCTTTTTTGAAAACTCTCTGGCTTGGTAAGCGTCACCACCATCTGGCGATAAAAAAATCATACATTTGTCAAAATCTTCAGTAGAGCAATGAAGGCCCTTGTAAGCCCACTCTACCCCTTCTTTTTTTGCAAGTTTATCTATATCTAAAAGTGTTTCCCACTTAGGGGATCCGTTCATATAAGCCACTTTTTTAGAGCGCCTCCATAAACCTTTTACATTTTTTTTATCTTGCCAAAAGTTATAAACATAACCATCACGTAAACCAGGGTAAGGTATTTTGCTGTCATCACTATAAACAGCCAATGCATTTTTATATTTTTCTTTATAAGACTTGCCACCAATACTTAAAACTTCTTGAGTCGCTTTGTTTTGCTCAGAAACCCAAGTTAATGCCTGCTGGCCCTTTACTTCATTAAGCCAGCTATCATCAACCTCTATGTTTTTTTGAGAGCTCGAACAACCAACTAACAGACAGAGTGCAAATAAAATTCTAAACATAAAAAACCTCTAACTACTTACCAGAGAAAACGTCCATAACATCCTGAAGCAACTTAATACTTTCTTCTTTTGGCCTCTGGAAAGCATTTCTTCCCATGATGCTGCCAAAAGCTCCGCCCTGAGCTAACTCTTTAACTTCTTTCATTAAGTCTTCTGTAGACTTTGAAGCACCACCACTAAAAATGATTATGCGTCTTCCGCCAAAAGCAGAATCAACCACATGTTTAATTCTATCTGTTAAAGTAGAAACTTTTATTTTATGTGCTTCGTAAACTTTTTTAGCCTCAGCTTGTTCGATATGTGCTGTAGGCGGTTTTACTTTAATAATATGTGCACCAATTTGTGCGGCAATTTGTGCAGCGTAAGCAATAACATCAATAGCTGTTTCACCCTCTTTAGAAATTTGCTCGCCCCTAGCATACGCCCATAAAACAACAACTAAACCAGCTTGCTTAGCTTCTTCTGCCGCCATAGCAATCTCTTCATACATTTCTTTTCTGTTTTGAGAGCCCGGGTAAATAGTAAAGCCAATGCCCACACAACCTAAGCGAAGGGCATGATCAATAGATGCTGTTACCGCTGATATAGGCCCCTCTGCAGGCTTATATAAACTGTCTGAGTTATTCATTTTTAATATTAATGGGATTTCACCAGCATAGTCTCTTGCAACGGCTTCTATAAAACCTAAAGGGGCTGCATAAGCGCTGCAGCCTGATTCAATAGCCAGCTCGATATGGTAGTTTGGGTTATATCCATCAGGGTTTGGGGCAAAACTTCTAGCAGCCCCATGTTCAAAGCCTTGATCTACTGGCAAGATCACCATTTTACCTGTACCCGCCAAGCGGCCATGGTTCATGATTCTTGCTAAGTTAGTTAATACACCGGGGTTGTCAGCTCCGTACCAGCTTAATATTTCTCTTACTCTTGGGGTCATTTTTCTAGCACTCCTGAAGATAGTTTGATAATAAATAGAAACATACACCTTTTTTTGGAGGAAACCATGGCCCAAACAGACAAACAGTTAGACGTTTATTACGAAAGCACGCCCAACCCGGAGGCAATGAAATTTTACTGGGGCCAAAATCTTGCAGAAGAGACTTTGTTCTTTGATGACCCATTAAAAGCTCATAGCCGTTCACCACTGGCTTCTAAAATATTTGGCTTCCCATGGGCACAGGCTGTTATGGTAGGGCCTAATTTTGTGACTGTAACCAAGCAAGACTGGGTAGAGTGGCCTATACTTGCTCAACCTTTAAGCGGGCTAATTCAAGAGCATATTAATGGTGATGAGCCTTTGATTAATGAGCTTGCGCCTGAGCAAATTAAAGAAGACGCCAACAGCATCAAAGATGATGACTCTGAAGCTGTTCAAAAGATTAAAACTATTATTAATCAAGAAATTAGACCAGCTGTTGCAATGGATGGTGGCGATATTATTTTTAATCGCTACGAAGACAATGTTTTACACCTTGAAATGCATGGCGCCTGTAATGGCTGCCCAAGCGCTGCTGTTACTTTAAAGCAAGGCATAGAAACAAGAATTAAAGAAGCATTACCAGAAGTCAAAGAAGTGGTTGAAGCCAAAGCCTAGAGCAACAACGCAGTGTTTCGCAGCTAACTGCCTGGTACCTTTTTGCGAAGCCTTGCGTTACTTCTTTTTTAAGAATGGGCAAAAAGAAATAATAGCCGGCAAGCAGAGCAAAGTAAGAATTGCCGAAACAAATAAACCCCAACCTAAAACTAAAGCAATGGGCTGAACAAAATAATCAATCCCACCAATACCATATATTGTTGGCAACAAACCTATAAGCGTAGACAAGGTTGTCATTACAATAGGCCTTAAGCGTGCAACTCCTGCACTTACGATAGCCTCTTTAAACTCTACACCCTCAGCCAAGCGATCTTGAACAAACTTTAAAAAAAGTATCGATATATTTACAACAACTCCGCTTAAGCCAATGATTCCGATAATGCCCATAATAGATAAAGACTTACCATGAATCACTAAAGACCAAACAACACCACCTATACCCATTGGTATGGCCGTAAAAACCAAAAAGGGGTAAATAGTTGATTGGAAGGCTAAACTGATAACCATAAAAATTAAAAGCATAGCAAATATATAAAGCTTACCTGTGTCTTTCACTGCGCTTAGCCTATCTTTAGACCGGCCTCCTGATGATATGCCCACAGATTGGTTTTTTTGACTCAGCTTTTTAATAAAAGGTCTTATTTTTGCGCTGGCCTCTTTACTTGAAATGACCTTGTCATCTACTTCACCAAATAAAGTAATTGTCCTCAGGCCATTAAGTCTCTGTACTGCAGATAGACCATTTTCTTTTACTATTTTTACATACGAACCTAAGGGTACAGCATAACCTTGGCCATTTCGAATTCTTAAATCTAAAATACTTTCTACAGGACTTTTTGTATTACCACCTACAGAAACTAATATTTCAATTTTTTCATTATTTTTTAATATTTCACTAGCCACCAAACCCGTTGATGAAGAAAATATAGTTCTTGATAGCCTCTCAGGGCTCACACCTTCAGCAATGGCCAGTTCATTGTTAATTAAAAATCTATAACTTTCGTTATCGCCATCAAGGTCAGTCTCTATAGAGTGAACCCCATTTATTTTTTCAAGCTCTAGCTTTATATCTCTAGCTATTTTTTCACCTAGAGAAAAATCTCTTGAAGCAATTTGAAACTGTATGGGCTTACCAATAGGTGGCCCCGGCCTATCTATAGTCAGGCTAGCTTTTACTTTTTCCGCTTCAGAATATTCAGAAATTGCTTCTCTTATCCCTTTAATAATTTGTTTTTCTTTAGAGGCAATACTGGAGTCTGTCTTAAAGCTTACGTTCACTTGCGCGTAATGTGAACCTGTCTGCTGACTACCCGATCCTCCACCTGTCCGCACTTGGCCAATATTTGTATAGATATTTTCAAAGCTATCTTGTGAAGCTTCTATAAGCATTGCACTTAGCTTTTTAACAGAATCTCTTGTTTTATACATAGGGGTTCCACGCTCAAGCTGAACCCTCACACTAAAGCCATCTAAACCATCAGCAGGAAACAAACTAAATCTTTCAAATATTTTTTTACCCTGAAAAGCGGATACCGCCATAAATAGAGATAATACAAAAATAATAAAAAATCTCTTATTAATACTCCAGTAAATATACCTCTTATACTTATCTTCAAAAAACTTAAAGAAGGAAACTTTGTCATCTGTTTTTTTCTTCATTATATCTTCCGCATGTACTGGCAAAATTAACAAAGCCTCAATTAGCGAAATAGATAACAATGCAATTACGGTTACAGGTATCACACTTAGAAATTGTCCGATAATACCTTCCATAAATACAATAGGTAAAAAGGCAAACACTGTCGTTAAGACAGATGCAATTACTGGCAAAGAAATCTCAGAGACGCCTTTAAGTACAGCCTGATGTGGAGTCATATTTTTTTCTATATTAGAGTAGATATTCTCACAAACAACAATTGCATCGTCCACCAGCATACCTAGCACTATAATAATACCCACCACGACTAATGAATTAAGTGTGTAGCCAAGAGCATACAAAACACAGAACCCACCAAGCACAGCTATAGGAATGCCGATAGAAGCTACAAAAGCTGACCTTTTATCTAAAAAGCAAAGTAAGATGACTAGAACTAAAAAAAGCCCACTCAATGCATTAAAGATAACTATCTTAAGCTTATCTCGAATTCTAATAGACTGATCATTATAAACTTTTATACTTAAATCTTTAGGCAAACCTTCTTGATACTTTTTAATAGCTCTATTTAGAGAGTCCACGACATTAATGGAGTCTGCAAAAGGTTTTTTAATTACTGTAAGAAGAATAGCTTCTTTACCCTCAAAGAGATTTGCTCTTTGTGAAGACTCTAAATCAAATTTTATATCAGCTACATCAGAAAGGCGAACTACTTTACCGGCGTCATTACTTCTTATTATAAACGAATTTAGATCTTGCAGCTCATTTAAATTTTTGCCTATCGTAAGGCTAGCGACAGAGCTACTGTTTTCATATAAACCTCCAGGACTTTGATTTGACCAAGAAGATAACGGCAGAAGTATTTCTTCTAGGGTAATATCATATTTTAAAAGCTTATCTGGATTAGCTAATACTTTTAATTGAAGATCATTGGCCCCAGTTGAGCTTACACTTTGTACATCTTTTTGTAGTTTTAAAAAATCCTTTAGCTTCTCAGTTTCAAGCTTTAAATTAAAAGCCTCTGTGTCTCCGAAAAGAGCTAGTCGCAAAACAGGTATATTTGTAGCTTTAGCCTCTACAACAACAGGGTCAGTTGCAGCCTCAGGCAAGCCTCTAACCTCTGCAACCTTTTGCCTAATAGAGTCCACTATTTCTTTTATATTTGGATATTCTTCGTCAAGCTGTATGCTAATAGAGCCGCTACCAAAAACAGATACAGACCTATATTCTTTTACTCCATCAACCTCGGCAATTTTGTCTTCTAGAGGCTCAACAATAAGATCTTCAATATCAGAGGGAGAGGCTCCTGGGTAAGCTACACTAACTACTACTCTATTAAAGTTTACATTAGGCCTTGCCTCACGCTGCATGTTTAGCAACACGTAAGTACCAGCAATAACAATGGCTATAGTTAAGTAATGAATAAATAGTTTGTTTTTTAAAATAAACTTCATAAATCACTCACCAAATACTGGTCAAAAAAATTATAAATACTAAGCTGCTCTATAACCTGCTCTAGTAAAGCGGCTCTAAAAGAAGATAAGCTCCTCTGGCTATCTATTACACTATTATTGACCTCAACCAGGCTTATGAAATCTACTCTTCCATTGTTGTAGTCTTTACGAGCTTCTTTTAAGATTTTCTTAGAAAGGCTAACGGATTTTAGATACTTATCATAACTTAAAAAATCTTTTTCTATTTTTATAGTTAGTGCTTTATAACCCTTTAGAATTTTATCTTTTTCTAACTTTACTCTTTGATCTGAGGCCTCAGCCAAATAAAGGGCACTCTTATATTCTTGTGTAGACTTTGTCGAACTCCAAGGAAGACTCATCCTAAATCCAAGCCTGAAGTAAGGACTATTGAAATCTTCTATATCAGATTGTGCTCGAGAAAAAGATATATTTTCATTCCGCAAGCCTGCAGAAACCTCTAATGAAAAATCATTAGCCGACAAAGCTTTAAGTCTTTTTAATCTATTTTTATTAACATTTGCCTCTGCCTCTATTTTTTTAATTGAAGTCACTGCATCTAAATCAATCGGACTCTTTGAAAATTCGAAATAGACATTTTTGATTTCTTTAAAAAGTTTTTCTATGTTTACATTTTTCAAACTTTCAATTTTTTTATTATACAAAGATAAGTATTCAGTAGAGACTTCTAATTGTCTTTTCTCAAGATTATCAATAAGCAGTTCACACGAGACAACTTCTTTCTGGCTTAAGTAATAATCTCTTTGTGAGATTGATTTTCTTTTAATTTTAGATCTTAAACTGCGAAGCTGCTTTTTACTGCCTTGGCATAATTGAGATTGGAAACTAAGTTCTTCAGAAGTTTCTAAGTAATTTAAAACTAGTAATAGTCCCCTCGCTAGCTCAGAAGAATAAAGTTCAATAAATTCTTCCTTAGCTTCTTCTAGGCTATATTTAGACTCTGCTAATTGATACTTATACTGCCCACCCCATAAATCTTGGAATATAGAAGTTGATACACTCAGCTCGAGTTCTGGAGATAAAACTCGAGACCGCGAAGCAAATATATTATCTGATAACTTATAGCTCAAAGCTGATTTAAAGCCCTGGCTCCAAATTTTCTCTAGGCCGAGCTCATACTCTCTATTTATATGAGTGGCGAAACCACTAACATTCTCTGTATCTTGTTGGTGCGCATAAGAGCCACTAATATAACCTTTATAGCCAAGTTCAAGCCCTCTTGCTTTTACAGACAGGATATTTGATTTTTCTTGGCTTTTTAATATTTTTATTTGCTGAGAATCTTGTGTCATATTACTCAACAGATCAGATAAAGAGCTTGCTCTTGATTCAGTAAAAGTTAGTAATAAAAAAAATGAAACTAATAAAATATTTTTAAAAATAAAGAGGCTCCTGATTTAATATTCTGTTACTACATAGCTTATCTTTTAATAATTAATTTAGCCCCTTAAAAGTACACAAAGTATCATGATCTCTTAACTTATAAAGTGCAAAAGCTGCGGCTAACATTGGTATAGCTGCATAAAATAAAAGGTTTCTTGGCCCCCAAGGATCTAATAGCATTTCGTAAGTACTAAAAGTGGAAATACCATGAGTTACTAAAACAAAACCATAGGTCCATTTCTTTTTTATACCCAATAAAAAGGCTAAAAAAATTAAAACTTGGGCTCCACCAACAGCATAAGCTAGGCTGGTACCAAGCCCATCTATTAAATAAAATTTACTAAATACTGCTGCCGCATGCGACGGGTTAAGCAGCTTGTCTATAGCCCACATAAACATCACTATAAACACACCAAGTCTTAAACTCAGTAGACTTACCCTTATTCCTCTAACCATTTCATTGTTTTTATTCATATAACTCTCCTTTTTATTATTTACTTTACTAGCTGCCCTTGTATTGAAGTTTGAAGTTTAGCCAGCTCTGAAAGCTTTTCACCTGTATACTCTTTACCTATAAACTCAAAAACATCTTTTGTTGGTATAGACCCTACACCACGTTTTTTAAACCGCCCCTTGATATAGCCTTCTGCATAAACAACATCTTTAACAATAAATTTTTGTGCAATAAAAAAATCTTTTTCATTGTATGACTCTATTTGTGTGCGCAATACAAACTTTTGAAAAGGCTTTAATGATTTTTTAAACCTTATGCTTTCAGAAGCCACAACAGGGTAAAATCCAGCTTTAAAAAGCTTCCCAAAAATACCCGCTCTATATAACATATCAAAACGCCCTATATCCATAACTGTTAAATAGCGGCCGTTATTCATATGCAGGTTAAAGTCGATATCCAATAAATTGACCTGAAAAGTTGTATCGCAAGAATCAAAAATATCTATTTTCTTATATGGAAAAACTAAACGCTTTAATAGCCAATGAATCATACGCAAATAAAGATTCATGCTACTTAACCCATTTCACTTTACGAGTGGCCCTAACGAGGCCCTCAACTTCTGCAACTAAAACATCCATTACATTTTCAGCAAAGTCTTTTGGCTTAATTTTAAAGTCTGACAAAGCACAGGTCTCTACAGGAGTGCCCTCATTGCCAATATTAATTCCAAAATGTAGCAAGCTAGAGCTTGGCGAACAGGTGGCTATACTAATATTTAATTTTTTATTACCCCAGTAAATATCATCACCTTTTCTAACAAGTTGAGCCTCGCTAGATTCTTTTTTTATTTCAGTAATAACTATTTCAGCAAATAACCTCTGCAAGCAGGCCATAAACAATAATGAGGCTTCAAATTTTTCTATAATAAAATGAAGCATATTGTCTGACTTTATTTGAGCTAGCTCCAATAAGTCCTCGCCATCCACCATATGCTCTAATGAAACATTACAAGGCCCAGCCCAGGCCACTACTGAATCACCAAGCACTTTATGGTTAAGGTAGGCATACAAAGAAGACAATTGCTCTCCTGAGTACTCAAAACTTTTATCAATCCATAATTTTTTCATAGTTAACTACTCCACTGACTTTTTAGCTCTTGAAAACCTTTGGCAAGACTCGCACTCGCCGCAAATAACTTCACCTGAAAAATAACAAGGCCATATGTTATCCCATGCAATGCCCTCTTGTTTTATGATTTCTGCAATTTCATTTTTTACCATATTATGCGTATAACATTTTACTTTTGCATGGTTACTCGTTGAAAATTTTAATGATTGATTAACAGCATCGATATAATCTTTAGAGTTATCTGGGAAAGTAGCTGCCTCTTCCTTATTGAAACCCACTATAATATAATCGGCATTAAAGGCATCAGCATAAGAGCCTGCAATATTAATAAAAGCTCCGTTACGATTAGGAACCCATACCTTTTCAGCCGTCGACAAACTTACCTCTAGGCTGTCCATGCTTACTGAATCTCCTACAGGCACCTGCATATTGTCGCTCACCAATGATGTTGTTGTGATTTTAGAAAGCCAAGGTATCTCGATAACTTCATGGGACAAGTTTAATTTTTCACAATGCTCTTTTGATTTTTGTAATTCATTTTTAAAAGCTTTTTGGCCATAGTTAAATGTAAGTACTTTTACAATATCTAGCTCTTTCGCCGCTAAATAGAGGTTTGCTGTCGAGTCTAGGCCCGATGATAATAAAACAATCGCTTTTTGCTTCATATCTACTTAGTACCGCTAATGCCTTAAATAGACTAGCCATTAACCAACAGTTTGAATGCTTTTAACTAAAAATTGTAATTTTTTATTACCTAAAAAGCGGTTCCACTGCAGTTGGACAATAGCTTCAATCCACTGCCTGTCTTTAATATCTGACAATATCTTTGATTGCTCTGCCGAGGGTGAAAAATACACAGCATCCAAGGAACGCCTATCTGAATTACAAATAAAGCGGTAATGCCCGCCCTTCATTGGCTTTACCGACGAAACCCTTACATTCACCTTAAACTGAGGGACCGGAAAGCCTTCTCCAAAAGGCTCCATACCATCATACCAAGTCATAAAGCGCGCGTTTAGCTTATCAATATCTAAGTCATATACAGCTGACTTCTCAGTAGCTTCAAATTCAAGATCCAAGATATTATTTTCTAAAAACTGACTAAAGCTCACAAGCTTATCTTCTGTTAAGCCGAAACCCGCTGCAGCACTATGGCCCCCATGAGTAACAAGTTCATCTGTCGTTTTATTAAGAAGTTCTTTTAAGTTAAGTTTCAAACCATCTGGCAGCCTCGCACTACCAACAAATTTCCCCATTTTTACACCAGCAGCAAAAACAGGTTTTTTATAACGTTCCGCCATTCTTGCAGCTATTAACCCAACAACTCCAGGATGAAAGCTTTTATCATAAACAAATATAAAGTTTTTCTGCGGCTGCCCCAAGTATTGCTCTTCAGCTTTTGCCAAACAGGCATTCATTAGCTCAACACGCTC
This sequence comes from Bdellovibrionales bacterium, assembly GCA_023299885.1. Classification (GTDB taxonomy): domain Bacteria; phylum Bdellovibrionota; class Bdellovibrionia; order Bdellovibrionales; family UBA1609; genus JALZUS01. The sequence goes on from JALZUS010000032.1 coordinate 21,839, forward strand.
TTTATGATAAGCCAACACAGTTTTTGCTAACTGGTTATAGTTTTCTTGAGGTGTGACTAAAACATCTAAAGGCTTAAGGTCTGTGTCTAAACGACTTAAAGAATTAAGTTTAGGAGAAATTTTCATAACAACATCGTCGCTGTAAATTTTTTCTCCATAAAGCTCTAGGGCCACCATTAATGATTTTATCCCAAGATTATTAGTTTCTGATAACTTTAAAAGGCCATGCTTTACCAAAACTCTATTATCTTTTACTAACGGAACCACATCAGTTAAAGTAGCTAAAGCCAATAAATCTAAAACCTCTTTTAAAGAAAAATCAGATTTTAACAACCCTAAGCTTTTCATTTCCTTTTTAAGAGCCATGATTAAATAAAACGCTACACCCGTTCCACATAAATAAGTCAGGCCCGACATACAATCTTTTTGATGCGGATCTATAATAGCATCAGCCGGTGGCAGCACTTCATTAGGCAAATGATGGTCTGTGAGAATCACGTCCATACCTAAATCTTTAGCAACTTGTATACCCTCATTACTAGTAATACCTACGTCTACAGTTATAAGAAGTTTAGCCCCCTGGTCATATAGCTTTTTAATAGCTTCGGCGTGTACGCCATAACCTTCAGATAGGCGTCGTGGCTGGTAAGTGAGTATGTTTTTGTAGCCTAAAAGCTCTAAAGACTTTTTTAATAAAGCCACGCCTGGAGTGCCATCCATATCAAAATCACCATAAATGGCTATTTTAGTACTATTTTTGTAAGCATCTACCAATAAAGCCAAAGCCTTATCTACATCCTTCATACTATCTGGGGATGATAAAGATTTTAATGTAGGTTTAAAAAAATAATTAAGATCTTCTTCTGTAATAAAGCCCCTAGCTGCTAATATTTTTTTTATAGCAGCCGGTAAAACTTCAGAAAAATTTAAAGAGTTTTCAGTAGTTGGAGAAGACACTCGGAGTTACAACCAAAGGTAAAGCATAAAGCCTAACCTTATGCTGCAGGCGCCTTCGAAGCTTCCCAACGGTCAATTAAAATAACCAATGGAGAAGCTATGTAAATAGAAGAATAAGTACCAACAATAACACCAATAGCTAAAGTAAAGGCGAAGTCTTTAATTACACCACCGGCAATAAAGTACATAGCTGCTACAGCAATTAAAGTTGTTAATGATGTCAAAATCGTTCTTGTTAATACATCATTTAAAGAGCGATTTACTAAATCGTCAAAAGCCCAACCTCTAAATAAAATACTACCGGAGTTTTCACGAATTCTATCAAAAGTAACGATAGTATCATTCAGAGAGTAACCAATAATTGTTAGGATGGCCGCCAATGTTTGAACATTTACTTCTTTTTGTAATAAGGCATAAATACCTAAAGTGATAATTGTATCGTGAAATAAACAAAATACTGCTGCAGGTGCAAATTTATAATCAAATCTTAGGCCGATATAAATTAAAATCAAAACCAAAGAGTAAAAGATAGCTAGCAAACCATTTGTTTTAAGTTCATCACCTACTTGCGGACCCACTGAGTCTACTCGCCTTATTTCTGGACCTGACGTAGCAAAAGTTGCCTTTAAACCTGTTGTGATTTTAGCAATTAAAGCATTAATAAGTTTATTTGTTTCCTTGTCTGTAGCCGCCTGAATACTTTCCATACGAATAAGATACTCTTGGTTGCCCTCACCAAAAGATTGCACAGACGCGCTATCATAGCCTAGGTTTTTTGTGAATGATCTTACATCATCAGTAGAAACAGACTTATCAAACAATACCTGAACTTCAGTACCGCCAGCAAAATCAATCCCGTAGTTTAAACCTTTTGAAAAAATTAAAACCAATGAAACTAAAACTAAAAGTATAGAAACTCCAGCAAAAATATTAGCTTTACTTAAAAAGTCTATATTGATTCCTTCTTTATTTCCCGAAGTTTTAGCAGCCGTTGTTTTAGCAGAATATTTATCGTTTTTATTTTTAGACATGATTAATTTCCTCTCGCAGATGATGCAAGCTTAACTGTATGAATGCTTTTCATACCAAACTTTTCAATTAATAAATCGATAATGGCTCTAGAGACAAAAATAGATGTAAACATAGAAGTAATCACACCGCAAATTAATGTCACAGCAAAGCCTCTAATTGGGCCTGTACCAAAATACATAAGGACAATACAAACAGCTACGGTTGTAATATTAGCATCCATAATGGCCGAGAAAGCATGGTCAAAACCATCTTTAATTGCTGTCTTCATGCCAACACCTTTTCTAAGCTCTTCTTTAATACGCTCAAAAATGATGACGTTTGCATCAACGGCCATACCAATTGTAAGTACTATACCGGCAACACCAGGCAAAGTAAGAGTAGCACCAAGTGATGTTAACAATGCTAAAATAAATAAAATATTTAACGATAATGCTATGTTAGCAATAACACCTAATTTTTTATAATAAAGAAGCATAAAGATTAAAACTAAAATACCGCCAACTAAGCCGGCCATTTTACCTTTCCTGATAGAGTCAGCACCTAAAGAGGGGCCCACTGTTCTTTCTTCTAATTGTGTTAATGCAGCTGGCAAAGCACCTGCTCTTAAAGTAGTTGCAATGAGCTTAGCTTCTTCCTCAGCCTCTGGCCCTTTAGATCCTAAAGTAATTTGCGCACCGTCAGAGTTAATTTCATTTTGCACAGTCGGTGCTGATTGAACCACTTCATCTAAAACAATAGCCATATAACCTTGGCCATTTTCTTTTTCTGCAATTCCACCCGTCATCTCAGCAAACTTACGCCTACCATCAAGATTAAACTGGAAACTAACTACTGGGTTTCTAAATTCATCATAGTTAACCCTAGCATCATCTAAAGCCCCACCAGATAAATCATTATCTACATCTAGTAAGTAAGCTGTTTTACCAGCCTCTATTGTTTTAGCATTCTGGCTTTTCTCAAAAGAAACTCTAGTGTTTCTAGGAAGCTTTGAAGCTAGGTCAGCATTTAATTTTTTAATATACTCACTGTACTGAAGCCCTTTAGACTCAGTATTAGCAACTGTCGCCTTCAAACCTAAATGATAGTTACCTGCTTTTTCTGCATCAGTAATCCAACCCACAAGCTCTTGGCTTCTTTGGCCAGCAAAGGGGTGAAACTCTTGAACCACAGGTCTAAAATTAAGTTTAGCTGTTTTATTGATAAGCTCTTTAGCTCTGGCTGAATCTTCAATACCAGGCAATTGAACCACAATACGGTTGTCACCTTGAGCTGTAATACTAGGCTCTGATACACCAAATTCATCAATACGGTTTCTAATAACCTCAATAGACTGCTCAACAATTTGTTCTTTGTATCTTTGGATTTCAGTATCTGCAAAACGAGCTACAACTTCACCATTACTAGTGCTTAAAATTTGCAATGTAGCCGGGTAACGTCTGTTAATGAAATCTTTTACTTTGTCAGTCTGACTTGTAACAACAACAACTTCTCTGTTGCCAGCCTGAGCCTTAACATCTGTAAAATCGATATTATCACTTTTAAATTCGCTTGATAAACCACGAATCATACGAGCCGTTTTCTCTATAACCACTTCATTAGAATCAACACCAAGTACTAAATGCAAGCCACCTTGGATATCTAAACCATAATTAACTTTATTTGCATTTTTCATAGGCCAGCTATCTATAAAGTTGGGACCTACCCAAAACAATGCTAAGCCTATAACGGCAATAATAATTATCCATCTTGTTCTTAAACTTTCGATCATGATTTTGACTCCCCATCAAATTTTGATGCCACCTGAGATCTTAAAATTCTAACGCGCGTTCCTTGAGCTATCTCAAGTGTTACAAACTTTTCTGTTAGACCTTCTATGGTTCCTAACATCCCTGCGCTTGTCAAAACAGAATCACCCTTTTTAAGAGCCATTAAAAACTCTTGGTGCTGCTTTTGACGCTTTTGTTGAGGACGAATCAACAAAAAGTAAAAAATGATAAATATAAAAACAAAGGGCATTAACTGCTCCATGATATTGGGGCCAGCAGCTGCCGTTTGCGCTAATGCCACAACAGGCATCATTGTTAGTAGTGTTAGTATTTTAAGCATTAGTCCTCCAAGACTGTAAACTCTGCGTAAGCTATTTAAATTAATAGTTAAGCTACTAAAATTAATAGTTTTTTTAGAAAACGTCGAGCCCCAAAAGCTTTAACCAGAGGCATTATATAGATAAGTACAGCGATGAGTTTATAAACGCTTAGGAAGTAAACAAAAAGACCCGCATCTTGCTCAGAATAAAGGCTATTAGCCAAATCTCTTTAGGCAGTCATCACGGTACTCATCCCAAGTCCCATTATTGATGGCTTCACGAGCACGCTCCATAAGCTTAAGATAGAAGTAAAGGTTATGATAAGTATTGAGCCTAGCCGACAACATTTCTCCAGAGGCAAATAAATGCCTGAGGTATGCACGGCTATAATTAGTACAAACATTACAGTCGCACTCTGGATCCAAAGGCCCACTATCTAATTTGTATTCGGCTCTTTTGATATTTATTTTTCCCTGCCATGTATACAAAGTGCCGTTACGCGCTACCCGTGTCGGCATCACGCAATCAAACATATCAATCCCGGCATCAATAGAAAGAATTAAATCTTTAGGCGTCCCTACTCCCATTAAATACCTAGGCTTATCTTTTGGCATTTTTGGGCCAACCACTTTTACAAGCTCATGCATCATTTCTATAGGCTCACCAACACTAAAGCCACCCAAAGCATAGCCCGGCAAATCGACAGAGCAAATCTGGTCTAAGCTTTTAAGCCTTGTTTCTAAGTTAAGGCCACCCTGTATAATACCAAATAGCTTTGACTCTTTACGAGTCATGGCGGCTTTAGATCTTTTTAACCACCTGTGTGTCATGGCCATTGATTTTTCTATTTGATCTTTTGTAGCTGGATGACCTAGGCACTCATCAAAGGCCATAATAATATCAGAGCCTAAGTCCATTTGGATTTGCATACTACTTTCAGGAGAGAAAAAATGTTTAGATCCATCTAGGTGCGACCTAAACTCTACCCCTTCTTCTGAAATTTTATTAAGTTTTGATAAAGAAAAAACCTGGAAGCCACCACTATCAGTAAGTATTGGTTTCTTCCAATTCATGAATTTATTCAACCCGCCCAGCGTTTTAATGTTGTCTTCCCCAGGGCGTAAGTGAAGATGGTAAGTATTGCCTAAAATAATTTGAGCGCCCATCTCTAAAAGCTCGTCATTAGTAATAGCTTTTACAGTAGCCCTCGTGCCTACAGGCATAAATATAGGTGTTTGAATCTCACCATGAGACGTTTTTAAAAGACCCGTTCGGGCATCATTATGCTCTGTAATTACCTTAAAACTCATGAGACCGAAGATATAGAGGCTTAGGGCTGTTGGCAAAAACTTATTTAACCTTTTAGAAAATCTAACAAGTGTAACACCTGTTGAATAAGCTCAAAGTCTGACATAATTGTAGCCAGGAGATACTTATGAAATTTTTACTTGTTATTTGTGCTGTTGGCTTTCTTGCTGGCTGCACTCCCTCTACTAAAACTATTAACCCTGAGACCTCACAAACCAATACAGCCACTGAAGCGCTTAACGAAACCCCTGATGCTACAAACAACAAACCTAGTTCTGAAAAAATTCAAGTAGCCACTTTTGCTGGCGGATGCTTTTGGTGTGTTGAAGCCCCATTTGAAAAAATGGATGGTGTTATCTCGGCGGTTTCTGGATATGCAGGCGGCATTTCTAAAACAACAAGCTATAGAAAAGTAGCCAGTGGCGAAACAAAGCATATAGAGTCTGTACAAGTTACTTATGACAGTAGCAAAGTAAGCTATAATGATTTACTTAAAGTTTTCTGGAAAAATATAGACCCAACAGACAAGGGAGGGCAATTTGTCGACCGAGGACACCAGTACTCAACAGCTGTATTTTTTCATAATGAACAACAAAAAGCAGATACAGAAAAAAGTATTCAGTATATTAATAGCAAAAAGTATTTCACCAAGCCTGTCGTCACTGATGTAAGGCCTTATACCTTCTTTATTGATGCCGAGGACTACCATCAGGACTATTACAAAAAAAATATTGTAACAGCCGCTAAATATAAGCTTTATAGGTCAGGCTCCGGGCGCGACCAGTTTATTAATAAATATTGGAAAGGCAAAGCTTTAGAATTTTAAGATATTAAAACTGGAAACTATAGATACGTCTTTGCTTAGTATCTAAAAATAGAATTCTTGCACCTAAGCCTTCATCGCATGTCTCTTGGTATTTTTTAAAACAAGCTGGGGCATAACCATAACGCGCGCCAGTTCCCTTTAAAATAGCTAAATATCTTTTAAGGGTTCTTTTTTCTCTATGAGTGTATTTTTTATGTTTGCCAAAGTATTTTAGCAAATTATTTACATTCATCATGCCCCAGCTATTAGTGCCATCATCTATCGCTTTTTTACCAAGCCATTTATAATCGACTAAACCCATAGCTTCACGCACAGGTATCTCTAATAATTGTGAAGCCATCTCTACCATCATAAAACGCGGATGCCTTGCTGGAAGCTCATAATATTCAAAACCATTAGCCATTTCAGAAAGCTCTACACTTACTAACTCAATTTTTTTAGAGTCCACACCTGCTAATGCCATTTGTGAAAGTAAGAATGTAAAAATAATTAATAATGATTTCATTTATAACCTCCAGTAAGGCTATAAAATAACTAAGACTTTTGTCTGTGAAAACCTCAACCACGCATAAAAAGACCTTGGTCTGGCTACTTCAGCCAAACCGAGAGGTCACCATAACTAAAAAGCTTAAATTCTTTTTCTATCACCCATTGGTAAGCCTGTTTTACATTTTCCATGCTAGTAAAAGCAAAAACTAAAGCCAGCAATGAAGACTTTGGCTGGTGAAAATTAGTCAGCAAAGCCCCAACAATTTTAAATTGGTAGCCGGGGTAAATAAAAAGTTTTGTATGCCCAGCATAAGACTCATCTTCTTCAGCCAGCAAACCTGCAGCATAAGATTCTAAAGACCGAGTGACCGTAGTCCCCATAGCCCATACTTTGCCTGAAGCCTCTTCTATTTTTTTAATTGTTTCTTTACCTATACTTACAAACTCCGAGTGGAGCTCATTAGACACCACATCATCATTTCTTAAAGGCATAAAAGTCCCTAAGCCCACATGCAAAGTGACAGTGCAAACATCAACACCCCTACGCCTTAAAGCCTCTAGGTCATCATTTGTAAAATGTAAGCTTGCTGTCGGTGCTGCCGAACTCCCCACACGAGCTGCCCACTCTGTCTGATACCAATCATAATCATCTTGCTGAGCTTTTCTTTCACCCCTCGCTTTTTGAATATACGGAGGCAAAGCTGGATGGCCATGCTCTAAAAAATAAGCTTCATCTAAAAAAGTACTTAACTTTATTTTTAACGGAAACCCTTTTTCTACAAGCTGAGCCGTAACTCCGCCTGGTAAATTCAATACATCTCCAACTTTTAATTTTTTTGCCGGGAATAAAGCTGTCCATACAGAGTCAGCACCAGCATCTAAAAATAAAATTTCTGTGTCATTCTCTGTAAAAATTCTTTTAGGAGTCACTTTGGTGTCGTTCACTACCAACACATCACCAGGGTTGAATAAATCTAATAACTGCTTTTTTGAAATTTCTGTATTGCTACCGCCTTCATTCACCAAAATACGCGATGGCCTTTGCGGCTTAGTCGCTATCAAGTGCTGCGGGTAACTATAATCAAGATCTTGTAATGTAAGTGATTTCATTGGGCATTTTGTAACACCCTAGGCCCTGCCCAACAAGAGATATTAGGCCGCTGTCCCCATAGCTAAGTCTTCAAGCTTATAAAGCAACTGCTGTGCCCTAGTATGTATATTTTTACGCGTCACTGAGTCTTCAGCCACCTCTAAAAGACTTTTTAGCCACTCAAGCTCTTTTATAATTTCGTTTTCTATAGATATTTTTTTTTGGAAGAAACCCATTAACCATCCTTGTCATCATCAAGCTAAAAGCCAATTATTTAGCTTTTAGGGCCTAAGCCCGGGGATCCGTCCCCACTCCCTCAACGCTTCCGTGCGCCTCATATATAAGACGGATCTTTTTTGATTTTAGGTTAATTTATCTACAATAAATGGCTAAAGGTCTTAAAAAGGCAGCCTTTAGCCAAGCCTGGCACCATAAATATAAAGATACTGAAGTTAAAAAACCAGTAGCTCATTGGGCTTGTATTTGATAGAAATAGCCTTCATGCGCCAGTGCTGGAATTGGTAGACAGGCTACGTTGAGGTCGTAGTGTTCGTAAGGACGTGGAGGTTCAAGTCCTCTCTGGCGCACCAAATGTCAAGCTGTTCGAACCGATACACATATATCAGCTCCGCTATAAACTTTCTAGAAAAAGCGACCCTAAAGAAATTATTTTTGGTGTCTCAATTTGATTCGCTTTGAGCACTAAACATCTTTTATTGTTTAATAATATATAAAAATTTAATAAAATTATCTGCTATGGGCTTGATGGTACTTAAAAACAATAAAGGCTTTTCTTTGGTAGAACTTATGGTTGTTGTTGCTATCATTGGTGTTTTATCTGCCGTTGCCGTACCACAGTTTCAAAAGTTTCAAAGAAAAGCAAAGTGAAGGCAAAGCTTTGCTTTCAAGTGCTTATACAGCTCAAAAAAATTTTCGTGCAGAATCAGGGTCCTACTATTCTAATTTATGGGTAATAGGATTTGAACCCGTAGGTAAAGTATCATATCGAGTGGGCTTTGGAACCGATGGGGTTCTACCAATAGACCTGCCCGGGTACACATCCTCACCTCTTAAGAGTGCTAACAACAGAAGTACTCTTTTTTTATGTGGACTATCCTACCCAGATGGGCAAAGCCAAGACTGCTGGCAACATCAAGAAACAACGGCCAGCCTCCTCGGCAGAGGTACATTTGTTACAACAAATACCTTTCTTATGCTTGGAAGAATTAGAGAAGATGTTTTAGGAGGCGACTCGGAAGACCGCTGGTCTATTAACCAACGCAAAGAGCTTATTCACTTAATTAATGGCACCTTATAAAAAAAGACAGGTTAATGACCTAGCAAGAACAAATGTTGCCATAAATAGACTTTATTCATAAAAATTTGAGCACCTACAGAAATCGCCGATGAATCATACTGAAACAAGTTTTTGACTCGTCTAAAGGATTTTTATGCTCAGAACCCCTTTATTACTAATACTATTTTCAATAGTTATTATAGCCGGACAGAACGCGAAACAAGCTGCTAATGCTAAAGAAGTAGCTAAGGCTAAAGAAGACGCTAAAGCTACAAGCATAAGTAAAATAAAAAAACATTTTATGGCTGGAGACTATTCCAAATGCCTTAATGAGACTTCTAAACTCCACCTCATAGATAAGCCAAGCCAGCACAGTACAGACCTAATGTATCTTTGCCAGGCTGCTATAAAAAGAAAAGTTTTAAAAGACTCTTATAAAGCTAAACAGCAATCTCAGCAGCAAAATGGAAATAAAATAAAACATAATAAAGCTTACGCGGATGCACCCCGTGTACCGGCGGCTAAGGGCTTTTTCAATCTAAAGCCCTATAACAAAAAGAATTAACTAAAGCTTAAAAAGCAATTCTAGATCCAATTACAAATGAGATACCTTCAGCTAAATCAGGCTGCCCTGGCAAATCTTCTAATGGACTAAATCCAAAACGCCACCTTAAACCAATATGTACAGAAGACTTTGACGGCTCTTCATTATCGCCAAATAAGCTATGGAAAGCTAAGCCACTTTCAAGAACACCACCCACATGAATACTTTCATCAATATCATCATCATACTGAGTGGCATCAATAGCCACTTTACCATATTGAGTAATATGATTTCTAAAAAACTGAGCCTGAGCTATTATGCCCAGCATAGCTTCTATATTAAAGACTTCTTCTTCAACATTAGCCTGCCCTGCAAGCTCTACGTTAGCTACAGTGTTAGCGCCTAAGGTTCCAAAGAAAGACCAATAATGCCTTGAGCTAGATCTTAATTTAAAAACTTTTGGAGTGATTAAACCTATTTCTATAGTTTCACCATCACGATAAGCATTAGCATTAATTTCAAACTTAAAATTTTCACTCCCTCGCGGTGCCTCAACAACTGATGACCAACTTGTAGCTGAAAATAAAATAGCAGCGATAAAACATAAAACTCTCATAATAACTCCTTAATTAAGAAAATTTATTATAAAGGGTTTTCATGAATTTGTTGAAAACATACATAAAAATTAAACTTTAATCTTGCTTGTGACTTACCTTAATGAAACAAAATCCCTTCATAGGCAATAATGTTACCCACTCTAATAGAGACCTTATCATTATCTCTCGGTACGAAATAAGGAAGGGCCACAAATTTTAATTTATTAAGCTTTATATCTTTTGGCCTAATTATAATATCTTTACCTGACTCAGGCACAACTTGCCTAATAGCTTGAACTTCTGTCGACACCATAATTTTTGCCATTAATTTTCCGTTAATTAAAAACTCAACTGTCTTACCAGCAAAAACATTTAAAGGCCCCACATTAATTTCTACTTGGGGATATGACTTTTTATATTTTTTCAGATGAAGCTTACCCAAAATCCTATCTTTGTCGTCACCAAAAAGCCTAGCTTCATAGGTCCACAGCTTCACATTTCTATTAAAAAATATAAGTAAAATAAGGCAGCCCACATAGAAGTACCAAGGCAAATAAGCAGCTATTTCATAAGCTTTTGATACATAGGTTTCCATGGGCTAATTATCCTATAAAAAGGGCATTATTCATATTTTTATATAGGATTTGTTTAGCAATGAGACGTTTGTCATGCCAGGGCCAATATGCAGGTCGTTATGCCTTTGAATTTATCTAGACAAACTTAGGCCTGGTGCTAGCATTTAAGTCATACATTACAAGGAGTAATTATTATGAAAATAGTATTATCATTAATTATATGTGTATTTGCACTTCCAACATTAGCAGGACAAGGCAGCTACTTTAAAGGTGGATTAGGTTACTCTATTGGTGGCGAGACTGAATCAGACATTAACGAAGTAGGCTTTGCACCCTTTAAAGAAAGTGGAGATTTAGACAATGCTTTTATTCACCCCCTACTAATAGCTTATGGCACTTACCTATCTGATTCTGCAGCCGTCGAGTTTGAACTTACTTATCGAGATAACGAGTATACTACTGAAGATAACAATACAGGCGACTTAAAAACACTACTTCTTGGTGTTAACGGAATCTTTCATACCAACTTTGAAAACTCTCCTGTAAAACCTTTTATTGGCGCTGGCTTGGTGGTTGGAAATTATGAAATTGGTGATCTAGATTCAGAGTTTGGAGCTGGGCTACAAGTTATAGCTGGGTTAGATTTATTAATGAATCAAAAATCAAGCATTGGGCTAGAGCTGCGTCACCATATTCAAGTTATATCGCCTGAAACAGACCTCTCAGGCGATAAGATTGAAACAGACCTAACTATGACGGACCTATTAGTAACTTACAAAGTAAGCCTGTAACCAGCCAAAGTAAGCTTGTAATCAAACACTACCCAAAAAAACAAAAAAGCCAGTTTTTAAAACTGGCTTTTTTTATGCTTTAAAAAACTGAGCTTCTAGAAATCTCCGAAAGCATCAATATTATCTCCGCCATCAGAAAAGCCTCCAAAAGCGTCCGTATCACTATCAGACTCTTCAAAGTTAGCTGACCCTACTTCTACTTCTTCAAATGTAGTGATATTGCCTCGCTTTACTCTTCGCGTTTCTGTAACAACACCATCAGTCTGCTGGTTTTCAGATAGTCTTTTAGCGTCTGGCCCTACAGCTTTTGCACAATCGCTTGCAAAAGAAATATGAGATACAGAAAAAAGTAATAATGCTATAGCAAGTGCTTTCATAGAGGGCTCCTTAGGGCTTAAAGGTAAAATACCTTATATTTAGCCACCACCCAATAGGGAATGTAATAATGATATTACTGAAAAATTGTTATACAGTTTTTCTATGCTAAATATCATTGAAACAAGCCAAGATAGCCCTCAAGAGCTCGTAAAAGAGCTTAACCAGCACTTATTAAAAATTATTGGCACCCAAAACTATGTAACCACGGCCCTAGATAAACAGACATATACAAAATGTATAGAGGAAGCTCAGCGCATAAAATCAACGGCCAGTCATTTATGCGTTGTTGGCATGGGCGGAAGCAGCCTCGGAGCCAAAGCTATTCATAAAACTTCTGATGGTCCCCTTAGTTTTTTTGACACCCTAGATCCAACTATTTTTGAAGATGAGATCGGTAAACTTGATGATATTGAAAGCACTCATTGGCTTATTACCTCTAAAAGCGGAAACACTGTAGAGACTATAGCCATGACTTCACTCCTGGAAGAACTTTATGAGCATAATGGACTTTCATTATCTAAAAACTGTACGCTCTTATGCGAAGACAAAGAAAGCCCGTTACATCGCTGGGCAAAAAAAAATGAGGTTTACTGTGTTTATCTTGATTCTGATATTTGTGGTCGTTTTTCTGTACTCAGTCCGGTCGGACTAATACCTGCAGCTTTTTGCGATATACCTATTGATGAGTTTTTAGATGGTATTGAGTGGGCTACACAAAATACTTATTTAATTACAGAGCTTGCAGCTCAAAGCATTAGTTTTTTTAACAAGCAGCCTACAACCACCTACTTTTGGTTTTACACAGACTTGCTTTCTTTATTTGGAAGCTGGCTGCAACAGCTTTGGTCAGAGTCTCTTGGCAAAATAAAAAAAGACCAACAGTCTTCGTTTCCAATAATCCTCAGAGGGCCTGCTGACCAACATTCTGTATTGCAACAGCTTTCTGATAGCCCAGCCACTCAACAAATAGTTTTTGTAACTGTGGCCGAACACTACTCGGACCCACAAATCTCTAATAGCGATGACCCTAAAAAACTTTCTAACCTTTTAAACTGGAAACCAACAAGCCTCGTCGAGCTTATAAACAAACAAGCAGAAACCACAATGGCTTCACTCAAAGAGCAAGGTAAAAATTGTTTACATATAGAAATTGATGAGCTCTCACCCGCCTCACTGGGCGCACTCTTTATAAGTTTTGAATTGATCGTTTCTGTTATAGGAAAATATTCAGAGTTAGAAACTTATACACAGCCCCATGTTGAGTTTAGTAAACAAAAGCTTAAGCAATGGTTAAGTGATCAGCAGTAAGTACTACCTAGGTCCAAGCCTTACTCTTTTTTAGTCTAGTATTCTGTTTAATAGCTGTTAGGCCTAAAGACGGTTTATTTAATTAATGTAAAACTAAAGTCGATGACAAGGATTGTCTGGTTGCTCATCGGAATGAGCTTTAGTTTAAATAACCTAGCCTGCGCTAGCACTTCACTTTTCTTAAACGAAAAAACAGCTTACTATACTTCAGATTTTCATTTTCTAATTGATAATAGCGCTTCAAGCCCAGATATTAAACACGAACTCAATAGAATTTTATCTTTAGCTCATAATGTTTCTGACACTGAAAATGATGTGCTAACAGAAAGCTGTCACTCTCTTAGCTGTTTTAAGCATAAGAAATACTCTTATAAAGAGGCCCGCCGTTATATGTTTGGCAAACTACACTTACAACAAGACAGCAGCGGCTATTTTGTTCTTGATGTTTATTGCCAACAAAAATTCAGTAGCCGCAACGTCAACCCTTACCCTCCGGCGCCAGACACTATTCCTAATCATGAATTCATTAATGCAGAGCATACTTGGCCACAAAGTTGGTTTGGCGGAGGAGATAAAAGTTATAAAAAGGCAGACCTACACTCTTTGTTTCCATCTAACTCAAGAGCCAACTCATCACGTAGCAACTATCCCTTTGGTTATGTTGACCACGGGCGCTCTAATAATGTTTGTGAAGCTTCTAAAAGAGGCCACTCATCACAACTTGGCAAGACTGCTTTTGAACCACCAGACAGCCATAAAGGTAATGTCGCAAGAGCTATGTTTTATTTTTCTACTCGCTACTCAATGAGCATAAAAGTAAATCAAGAAGAAATTCTTAGAGAATGGCACAGGCTAGACCCTGTGGACTCTAATGAAAAGCAGCGAAATCAGCTAGTCTATGATTTTCAAAACACAAGAAACCCATTTATTGATTACCCTAACCTGGTAAGCACTATCAAAGACTTCTAGACTGTCTCAAAATAATACATCTTGCCGAAAACCCAGACTAAAAGATAAATGAAAATTAGACATTTTAGTAAATAGTTTTAATATATATTAAATCTTCCGAAACCCCTATGTAGGCGTGCATTGAGTTACTCACCTACATTTTTAGCGGAGGACTTCCAATGGGTGCAGAGATTAACAAGAGTCATTTTTCATTAAATGATCATGATAGCTTTAAAAACAAGCTTAAAGAAGAAACTGAAAGCTTAGTAAAGCTTGAGAACAACAAACAGTTTTGTGATAGCGGCTACAGCATTGGCTCTGAACTAGAAGCTTGCTTTATTGATAATAAATCTAAAATGCAACATTTTAACGAAGAGTTTTTAAAGCAATCAAAGCATAGCCAAATTGTCCATGAGCTTTGTAAAGCCAATATAGAGTTTAATTCTTTGCCTTTTAATATTGGCAAAAATTCATTAACAAAAATGCATGCCCACTTATTAGGAATTTATGATTATGCAAAAACAATTTCTGATAAGAGTAAAAAAGAGCTCTTACTTATAGGCACCTACCCATCTCTAGATTGGAAAAATATAAGCAAAGACATGATGACCAGGTCTATTAGGTACGACTCATTAAACAGAGCTATGTTTGGCAATAATGGTACAAAAAAACTAAGATTAAAGATTGAAGGCGCAGAAATACTTGAAGAAGAGGCTCATACTATTATGCCAGCAGCCCTTGCTACTTCTTTTCAATATCACTTTAAAGTCCCCATCAGTGAGGCTGTAAGAGCCCTTAACGTAAATTACATTATCTCTGCCCCGCTCATTGCGCTGTCTTCTAACTCGCCTTATGTATGCGGCAAAGAGCTTTGGGAAGAAAGCCGCGTTCCATTATTTGAGCAGTCTGTTAATGGCATCCATAACGATAGAGCCAAACGTGCTTTTTTTGGCAGAGGCTATATTGATAAATCTTTTACGGAATATTTTGTAAATAATACGGCTGAGTTTAATACACTCATTCCTGTTTGGAAAAATACACCCGTAGATGCTTTTGAACATCTTAAGCTTCATAACGGCACAATATGGACATGGAGCCGCCCAGTTATCGGCAACAACAGTGATGGCACTCATCACTTTAGAGTTGAACAACGTTGCGCTGCCGCTGGCCCAACTGTTCATGATGGCATTGCTAATATGGCCTTCACGCTTGGTTTAATGAAATACTATCTTAATCAAGACCAAAAAATAGAAGACTTAGTTAGCTTTGAACAAGCTCAGTCTAATTTTTATACTGCTGCTAAAAACGGTTTAAGCTCTAATATTATTTGGAAAAACAATAAAACAGTAAATCTACAGGAGCTTATGATAAATGAGCTTATTCCTAACTCTAAAAAAGGCTTAGAATCTATTGGAATATCTAATACTGATATTTCAAAATATATAGATAACACTATTACTCCCCGCGTAGCTAACAATCTAACAGGGGCTCAATGGCAAAAAAAATCTGTTAAGAGAAACAAGGGCTGCTTTAACACAATGATACAAGACTATTTAAGGCAACAAAAGCTCGACCTACCTGTGCACAGCTGGGAGGCTTAATTGCTATCTGAACTTGGTTTAGAGTCTTCTGTTGCTGACACTTTCTTTAGCCTTAAAGCTGAAGATATACATTATCATTATAACAAACCCACTCTTATTCATTTAAATAAAGAGTTAGGCCGCCCACTATTTATTTCTTGCCTTATTCATGGGAACGAAAATGCCGGCCTTTATGCGGTCCAAAAAGTTCTTAAAAAGTATGCCGGCTTACATAGTTTCATTATTTTTATAGGAAACCCACTGGCCGCCTCAAAAAAACAACGCCACTTAGACTCGCAGCCTGACTTTAATAGAATATGGTCGCCTGAAAACTTTGACAAATACCCTATGACTAAAAAAGTCTATGATTATGTAAAAGAATGCCAACCGATAGCCGTCATAGATATTCATAATACAACAGGAAAAAACCCTCACTTTTCTTGCATCAACTATAAAAATACTAAGACCTATAAATTTGCTTCTCTCTTTGGTGGCCCTATATTATTTTTTAAAAAGCCAAGCACAGTGCTAGCTAATATTTTAGGTGAGTTCTGCCCATCAATAACAGTAGAATGTGGGCTTCCAGATACTGAAGCAGGTGTAGCCCGAGCTTTTAAGTTTATAGATACTATACTTAAAAATAAAAAAAGTTTTTTAGATATAAACCAACAGCCAAACTCTATCTACAAAACCATAGCTAAAATTAAGCCGACAGCACTATTTGATATTGGCCTTAATGAACAACCACTTTCTTTAGATTTTGATTTAGAAGATTTTAATTTTAAAGAAGTACCTATTGGCACTATATGGGCTGAGCAAAAAAGTGAAAACCAAATGCTTAAAGTAACTAATAACAGCTCTGAAGATCTTTATAGTGAATATTTTGAAATACGAGGGAGTCAGCTTGTTGTCAAAAAAGCTTTTATCCCAGCTATGGTCTCTTTAAAAAAGACAATTATTCAGCAAGACTGCCTTTGCTATATTATAAAAAAAATGAGCTCCGAAGAGCTCATTTCTACTTAGTGCTGCTAACTGTTAAGCAAGAGCACTTTTAAATTAAATAGTCAGAATTATTTTTTTAATAAATCTCTGATTTCAGTTAACAATACTTCGTTAGCTGGAGGAGCTGATGGAGCTGCTTCTTCTTTTTTCTTAGCGTTGTTAATTAAACGAACAACCATAAAGATTGCGAACGCAATAATAACAAAATCAACAATAGTTTGAGCAAATGCACCCCAACCGATTGCAACTTCTGCAACATCACCGTTAGCAGCTTGAATTACTTGTTTAATGTCAGTGAAGTCTACTCCACCCATCATCATACCAATTGGTGGCATAATTACTTTTTCAACAAATGCACTTACGATTTTACCAAACGCACCAGCGATGATTAAACCAACAGCCATATCTACTACATTACCTTTGATTGCAAAGTCTTTAAATTCAGACATCATTCCCATATTATTTCTCCTTGTTGTTTTATTGTTTATGTTTTTATTGTTTATGTTTTTTTAAATCTTTACAGATATCAGCCCTAAGTCAAGACAACCACTCCTACAGCCAAAATATAGTCAGTTAATGAGCTATACTGCAATATGAGATTAACTACATAATTAGCCTATCTTTTCTTTCAAGTAGCGTAATAGCGGCTTTGCGCCCAAGGTGCTGCCTGTTGCTGACTTAACTAGTTCTTGAGTTTCATAAAGGCAACCTTTAGACCAAACATTCTCTATCAGCCAACTTCTTGTGTCTTTAAAGTCACCCTCAGCCCAGCTCTTTTTTAAGCTTGGACTCTTCTCAAGCATAGTTTCTGCCATTTGAGCAGCAAACATTGCACCCATAGTATACGACGGAAAATAACCAAACAAAGCCTCTGGCCAATGAACATCCTGCATACAACCATCTTTAAAATTACCCACAGTATCTATGCCTAAATACTTTTTCATTTTTTCATCCCAAATTTTAGGTATATCTTTAGCCGCTACATCTCCAGAAAAAATAGCCTTTTCTATTTCGTAGCGTAATAAAATATGCATAGGATAAGTCACTTCGTCAGCAAAAACCCTTATAAACCCAGGGTTAACCTTAGAAATTGTTTTATATAAAAGCTCTGGCGACATCTCTTGGTCATTAAAATTAAATTGTCTTTTAATATGTGGAGATAAAAACTGAGAAAACTCTTTACTGCAGCCTACCTGCATTTCAAAAAAGAGGCTCTGACCTTCGTGAATCGCCATACTTCTTGCTAGGCCCACCGGCTGCATAGACCACTCTGCTGGTAAGTTTTGCTCATAACTAGCATGGCCTGTTTCATGAATAATGCCCATCATACTTTGGATAAACTCAGACTCACTATATCTTGTAGTAATTCTTACGTCTGATGGCACGCCCCCACAAAAAGGATGTGCACTTACATCTAAGCGGCCATTAGAAAAATTAAACTCAAGATGTTTCATAATAAGCATTCCGAGTTCTTTTTGTTTTTCTACAGAATACTTACTATTAAATACTGGGTAAACTTCTGATTTCTGCTTTTCTAAAGCTAACTGAATTAATCCTGGGACTTCTTTTTTAATATCAATAAATAAACTATCAATGTCTGACTCTTTAAAGCCAGGCTCAAAATTATTGATTAAGGCCTCATAAGGCGATACCCCTAAAGATTGAGATTTATACTCAGCTTCTTTTTTTGCAACCTCTAATACTTTTTCGAAATAAGGAAGATAATTAGACCATGAGTTTTCTGACCTGTATTTCTTCCAAGCTTGGCCAGAGGCACTTACAGCACTAGCACGCTCTTTAATAAAGGCTTCTGGAAGTACAGATTGATCTAATTGAATTCTTTTAATTTCTCGCAAGTTTGCTGAGGCCCACTGGCTCTGACTGACTTCTGCTTCTGAAGCACTAATAAGGTCATTTATTTTAGTGTCTTTTAAAATTTCACTTTTTAAAATTTGAAGCTCTGCTAATGCGTTGGCGCGGTTAGGCGCAGCACCATCTGGCATCATAGTTTCTTGATCCCAAAAGCCTAAGGCTAAAAAATGCTCTAAATGGTGAATTCGTTCAAATTTATTTTCTAATTGTTTATAGTTTTCCATCTCACAAACTATATAGTAAAATTTATGAAGGTAAAGACGCCTTTAAATGACAGATTCTTTAGTACAAATATCACATACGCCGCATGTAATTTCAGCCTCTGCACCGAAGTATTTATAAATCATATTTTGCCTACAAGCTTCTCCATTATTACCGTAGTTAACTATGTCTAATAATTTTTTTTGCTCGCGCTCTAGCTTTAGTTTTCTTAAGTCTGCATCTTTTAAGTGCTCAGGTATTTCATCAATAACATTCCAATACGACCTTCTACCTTCTTGGACTTTTTCTATCACTCGCCAACGCTCTAGTAACTTTACACAAGTTTCAACTCTAAAATCTCTAGAGTGATAAAAAAGCATTTTATTACGGATAAAGTCTATACCTTCCATTTTAATTTTGTCTTTATTGGCGCGTATAAGTTCTAACACCTGCATAATAAACTGGGCATCAGGATTGGCCCACTTAATAAAATCCATTTGTATGGCGATGTCATCCTTATCCCAAAGCAATAACGTGTTGGCCGGCTGACCATCTCTCCCGGCACGGCCTACTTCTTGAAAAAAAGCTTCTAAGCTACCTGGGACCTCAGAGTGCACAACCCATCTTAAATTAGGCTTATTAACCCCCAAACCAAAAGCCGGCGTGGCTAACAATATATCATTTTCAGAACTTAAAAATTCTTTTTGTACTTGCTTACGCTCTTTAGGGTTCATCTGCCCATGGTAAACCAAAGATTCTATACCTAAAGACCTTAAAGATTCTTCTGCCTTTTTTAAGTGATCAATTAAAGAAAAATAAACAATGCCGGCACCCCGCCACATATGCCTTAAAGCAACTATAGCTTGTATTTTTTGATCCCAGCCATAAACCTCTGAGATATTAAGGCTGAGGTTTGGCCTTTCAAAGCCTTTTAAAAAAACATTATAATTATCGCCCAGCTTTTCTAATATACGCTGCTGGACATCTGGAGTAGCTGTAGCTGTTACAGCCAAAACAGTTGGGTTATTTAGCTGCTCTATAACTTCTTTTAAACGACTATACTCTGGCCTAAAATCTTCTCCCCACTCAGCGACACAGTGAGCTTCATCCACAACAAATAAAGAAACCGCTTGGGAAGACAAAGCTTCTATAAACTCAGGCTTTAAAAATCTCTCAGGGGTAATATAAATAAGCTTCCATTCTCCTTGAGCTATTTTTTTGTAAGCAGAGACTTTCTGCTCGCGAGATAAGCCTGAATGTATAGAGCCCACTTTAAGACCAAGGCTTTTTGCCTCTAAAACTTGGTTTTCCATAAGAGCAATTAAAGGAGACACAACAACAGTCACTCCAGGTAGCAATAAGCTTGGCAGTTGATAGCAGAGGCTTTTGCCTCCACCTGTAGGCATCACTAAAAGGCTACTCTGGCCTTCTATGACAGCTTTTATGACTTCTTTTTGCCCAGGGCGAAAGGCTTTGATTTTAAAGCTTTCTTGCAAAGTTTTCTCTAAATTATCCACAATACAAAGCTACACCCAGAGACTCCACAGGTCATGAGCTAATTATGCACATATATTAAGCTTTTATAGCCGCTCTGCCCTTCTCCTAGGTTGCCAATTTTACAATAAATAGTATAACAATTCTTTCAAACAAATATATTTTAAGGAGTAGCTCAAAATGGCAACTGAATGGAACCTAGATCGCGTTAGAAATATTGGTATTTCTGCACATATTGACTCAGGCAAGACAACACTGACTGAAAGAATTCTTTTTTACACGGGTGAGATTCATGCCATCCATGATGTTCGTGGTAAAGACGGCGTCGGTGCAAAAATGGATTCCATGGAACTTGAAAAAGAACGTGGTATTACAATCCAATCAGCAGCAACAGCTGTTAAGTGGAAAGATACTGATATCAATATTATTGATACTCCAGGTCACGTTGATTTCACTGTTGAAGTGGAACGTGCCCTTCGTGTTTTAGATGGTGCCATCTTAGTTTTATGTGGTGTTTCAGGCGTTCAATCACAGTCGATTACTGTTGATAGACAAATGAAGCGTTACAATGTTCCAAGATTAGCTTTTGTTAATAAATGTGACCGCTCTGGTGCTAACCCACAAAAAGTTTGTGCAGCACTAAAAGAAAAGCTTCACCTTAACTCTATTATGGCTCAATTACCTATTGGCCTAGAAGAAGAACATAAAGGCGCTGTCGACTTAGTAGCTATGAAAGCTTACTACTACGAAGGCCCTAACGGTGAAGAATTTGTAGTTAAAGATATTCCTGAAGATATGATCGAAGAAGCTAAAGCTGCTCGTCAGGCCTTAATTGGTGCCGCTGCAGACTTTGATGATACTTTAGGTGAAAAGTTCTTAATGGAAGAAGAGCCTACTGAAGAAGAGCTTCACGCAGCTATCCGTAACGGTGTTTTATCTTTAAAACTTTGCCCAGTTTATGTTGGCTCTGCTTACAAAAATGTTGGCGTACAAGCTTTACTTAATGCTGTTGAAAGATACTTGCCGGCTCCAAACGAAATTGAAAACGAAGCACTAGATCAAGACAATGAAGAAAAGCCAGTTAAGCTTTCTTCAAGTGCAGATGATCCATTAGTGGCTTTAGCCTTTAAACTTGAAGATGGTCGCTTTGGTCAGCTGACTTATATGCGTATCTATCAAGGCACAATTAAAAAAGGTGACTTTATTTATAACCAAACAAGCGGTAAAAAAGTTAAAATTCCAAGGGTTGTACGTATGAGCTCTGCAGACATGGTCGATATTGAGCATGCACATGCTGGTGACATCGTTGCTTTGTTTGGTGTTGATTGTGCCTCTGGCGATACTTTCACAGATGACAAAGTTCATTACACAATGACATCTATGTATGTGCCTGAGCCTGTTATCTCTTTAGCTGTATCTCCAAAAGATAAAACGACAGCTGATAGCTTTGCAAAAGCACTTAATAAATTTAGAAAAGAAGATCCTACCTTCCGTGTACACAGAGATGAAGAATCTAACGAAACAATTATCTCTGGAATGGGTGAGCTTCACTTAGAGGTATACATTGAGCGTATGAATCGTGAATTTGACTGTGAAGTGATTTCTGGACAGCCACAAGTGGCTTACAGAGAAACTATCGGTATGGCTGCTGACTTTGATTATGCCCATAAAAAACAAACTGGTGGTTCTGGTCAGTTCGCAAAAGTGGTTGGTAGCATTGAGCCTATCGATCCAGAGACTGATGATAACTATATCTTTAATGACAAAATTACTGGTGGACGTATCCCTAAAGAATACATTCCAGCATGTGATAAAGGTTTTGCTGAGCAAATGGCAAAAGGAACACTTATTGGTTATCCTATCGTTAACGTACAAGTTAACTTATTAGATGGCGCTTACCATGATGTCGATTCAAGTGAGATGGCCTTTAGAATTTGTGCAATGGCAGCCTTCAGACAAGCTTATGAAGCCGCTAAGCCAACAGCTCTAGAGCCACTAATGAAACTAGAAGTTTCTGCTCCTGATGAGTTCCAAGGAAGCGTTATGGGTGGAATCAACCAAAGACGTGGAATGATTTCTGGCACAGTAACAAACCAAGGTTTTGTTGTTGTTGAAGCAGAGGTTCCATTATCTGAAATGTTTGGTTACTCAACTGACTTACGTTCTGCAACACAGGGTAAAGGTGAATTCTCAATGGAATTCTCAAGATACAATGCAGTACCAAGAAGTTTCCAAGATGATCTTGTTAAAGAATATCAAAAGAAACGTGCAGAAGAGAATAAATAATAAATGCGTATACTTTTAAAATTAAAAAGCTGTTTTTTATAAACAGCTTTTTTTGTTACTGGCCACTAATAAAAAAGTAAGCCCAAAAAAAATCATCAATAGAAAGACAAAAAATGATATTATCAGACGGTACACTAGAAACAATGATTGCTAATAAAGAGCTCGTTGTAGAGCCTTTGCAAAAAGAATCCATACAGCCAGCCTCCATTGATTGCCATCTTGGTAATAACTTTCTAATTGTTGAAGATAGAAAAATGAATACTATCGAACTCGATCAAGAAATTATTTACAGAGAAATTGAAGCCGACGAAATTGTTATACCAGCGCAATCTTTTTTATTGGCTACTACCCAAGAGTATATCGAGCTCCCTGATAACCTCACTTCTTTTGTAGAAGGCAGAAGCTCTATTGGACGTATTGGACTGTTTATTCAGAATGCAGGCTGGGTGGACCCTGGTTTTAAAGGCCAAATTACTTTAGAGCTTTATAATGCTAATTCTTTACCTATTCGCCTAAAAGCAGGCCGCAGAATTTGCCAACTCGTTTTTTGTAAAATGGATGAAAAAGCAAAAAAGCCTTACGCCGGCAAATACCAGGGGCAAAGAAACACAACCGGAAGCCGTGTTTTTAATGATTCGGAAGTAGGGTTAAACAAATAATGACATTACTTATCACATACGCCGTTGTTGCAGTTGTTGTTTCTTTTGTTTGTTCACTCATGGAGTCTGTACTTCTTTCGACATCACCTGCTTTTATCGAACTTAGTATTAAAAACAAAAGAAAATGTGGGCACTTATTAAAAAAACACAGAGATAATATTGAAAAACCATTAGCCGCTATTCTAAGCCTTAACACTATAGCCAATATGGTAGGCGCAACAGGAGTCGGCGCACAGGTTCAAACCTTGTTTGGCAATTCAGCCTTAACCATGGCTTCTGCACTACTAACAATTGTGATTCTTATCTTTTCAGAAATTATTCCTAAAACATTAGGTGCAGTTTACTGGAAAAAGTTAGCTCCTTTTTGCTCTTATTTTATTAACGGCTTAATTTATGCCCTGTACCCTTTTGTATTATTAGCACGTGGCGTTTCTAACCTAATGGGTAAAAATAAAAATAAGCATGTCACTCGTGAAGAAATGATAATGACAGCAGAAATTAGCGCTACTGAAGGTAGCATCGAGCATAAAGAAAAAAATATTATTCAAAATTTACTTATGCTAAGTAACATCCCTGTCCATGAAGTGATGACACCTAGGTCAGTGATTACAGCTTATGATGCTACTTCAAAAGTTGATGATGTTGTTTCTGACGCTAAAAAAGTTAGATTTTCAAGGATTCCTATATATAAGGATACACTTGATAATGTAGTGGGCGTTATCCATAGGCATAAACTTTTAGATGCTGTTTCTAACGATTTAGAAGAAACTACTTTAGATAAGTTTATGACAGACTTACACTCTGTCCCCGAAGAAATCTCTGTGGCGGCCGTTTTAGATCAGTTTTTAAAACGTAAAGAGCATATGTTCTTAGTGATTAGCGAGTATGGCAGCACAGTAGGTATTGTTACTTTAGAAGATGCTATTGAAACATTGCTAGGGGTTGAAATTGTCGATGAGTTTGACTCAGTAGAAGACATGCAAGCTTACGCCCTTGAAAAGTGGAAAGAACGTAAAACAAAGCTTCATAACGATAAGGCTTAATAAACCTTTTTCATCTTTTGCTAATAGACAAATAACTTATCAAATGTTTATCTCTATTTATGACAAAACAAGAACTCGCAAAAGCTTTATTTGAATGCTCTCACTTAACAGGTGAATTCCTATTACGTTCTGGGACCACCTCTCATGAATACTTTGATAAGTACCAATTCGAATCTCAACCTCACCTACTAACTGCAATAGCAAACCATATGAAAGCTTTACTCCCCACATGCGATGCACTAGCGGGTCTTGAAATGGGTGGCATACCAATAGCTACAGCCTTATCAATAGCTACTAATACTCTGCAATGCCTTGTCCGCAAAGAGGCCAAAACTTATGGGACTTGCAAACTAGCAGAAGGTATAACTATTAAAAATAAAAATCTATGTATCATAGAAGACGTAGTTACTACTGGTGGTCAGCTAATAAAAAGTGCTGAGCAGTTGCGTGAACGTGATGCTGTTATCACTAATGCCTTATGTGTTATTTATCGCGGGCCTAAAGACGCCGATCTCAATAACTTCTCTGGGTCTGGCATTAAACTAACCCCTCTGTTTACAGCAGATGATTTAAGGTAGAGATCTATAATATGTACAAATCATGGTGCTAAGCACCTCTAATTGCATTCTAGCTATTGGTAAATCACTAGGTAGTTATAGTGGGAACTGTTGCCTAATTCACAACAAATAATCTATTCTTTTAAGTTTTTCTTGTAAGTCACTAAAATTACTATGTAATTTATTGCTAATGTTTCGCAACAAAGTGCCGATAAGTCTAGCATGACAGATACAAGTAAATTCTCTATATTTTTAATAAGTCAAAACCCCAACTTTATGAAGCCTTTTGAAGAGGGTCTTCGCGATAGCTATCAAACCTTTAGGCTAAAAGATACTGACGCTTATCTTATTAAGGATAATCCTGCAAAAATTAAAATCGCTATCGTCGATGGAGATCTTTGCGGACAAGCCACTTCTAGCTTAAGAGAACAAAATAATTACAGCCAACTTGGCATTATCGTAACATCTAATATCGATGGTTTTTTCAAAGAAGAATTTGCATTTAATTCAGGAGCTGACTTCTTTTTAACTCAAGTAAGCACCTTTAAAACTTTGCAATTAAGAATTAAAACTATTGTTCAAAGAAACTTAGAAAAGCCTCAAACTTCTGGAAGTTTAGTTTCATCTAATAATACAAAAGAAAGCTCTATTACTTACAAAGGGCTAACTATCTTCCCTAATGATTTTATTGTTAAGGCTGAAGATAGAGTTATTAAAATTACACCTATGCAGTTTAGACTGTTAGTAAACTTTTTTGCTCATTCTGGACAATTATTATCTAGAGATTGGCTTAAGAAAAATATTTGGGAAGAGCAAGATATCTCTCTGCGCTCTATTGATGCTCAAGTGTCTAAACTAAAAAAGGCACTGCCAGAAGTAGCAGAAGGTATTATTAATATTTATGGTCGTGGTTACATCTTTAATATGGATGATGCAGACCAAAAATCCATTAAGCAAGCAGCATAGGAAGCAGCAAAGGAAATACAAATGAAAGCACTCATTATTAGCTCTATGATCGTCCTTGGTGGAGTATCATTACTTATAAACTGTTCTGACGTAGACTTTAAACCTCTACCCTCTCAAGCCTGTGTAAACTTTAACTCTCAAGACGGAAGCAATTGTACAGTTGAAGCTGGTGGCCTTAACGATTTCACTTACTCAGCAGACACTTGTAAGACAGATATTTTATTTGTTGTAGATAACTCTGGGTCAATGTCGACAGAGCAGCAAAGGATGGCTCAAAGCTTTCCTAACTTTTTAGGTTCTATTGATGATATGGATTATCAAATTGCTGTCACAACAACAGATACAATTAATGACAATGGTCGCCTCCTTCCTTTTGGTAATGGCAGTAAGTTTATCGATAAAGGCACAAGCAACTCTGTTAGCCTTTTTGAAAACAATATCCGCAGAAGTGAAACAATTGCTTGTGACAATGGTGATAGTGCTGCATGTGCAAGCAATGATGAACGTGGTATTTTCGCAGCCAACTTAGCAATTATGCAAGCACGTACCAGAGGCAACCTTAATACTTTTTTCAGAAGTGAGGCTCATTTAGCCGTTATCTTTTTATCAGATGAAGATGTAAGAGGTAATGGCGGAAGAGACGGAAAATTTTTATTAACTGAGCTCGATAAACCTGATTCTTTAGTGAGTAATGTTACTTCACACTTAGGAACTCATAAAACACTAAGCGCCCACCCTATTGTCGTAACAAGTAACTCATGCCAAACAGTACAGTTAGCCCAAATTCCTAATCGTACAACCTTTGCAAGTAATGATATTTCTGGATTAACTTACTTAGAGTTTTTAACAGATTCTTCTCTAAGAGCTTCTGGCACACTTACAAATGCCACTGCTGGCAATATATGCGCCAGCAACTATACATCAGAGCTTAATGGTATTGCTACGGGTATTGAAATTGCTTCTAGAAGTACACCACTAGCTTGTAACCCAAGAAACTTACAAGTGGTATATAATGGCAGTATACTTAATCAAAGTAACTACTCTATCTCTGCCACTAACGTACTTTCTTTAGTAAATATTAATAACTGTGGTCAGCTTGATATTAATTACCAATGTGGTCTTTAATACGTTTTATTGGAATTTATCAAAAACAAAAAAGAGAGCTCACAGGCTCTCTTTTTTTGTTTAGAGAAACCATCCTAGCTGCCCTATTTTATTTTTAGCTGTTCTTTTTTAGCTATTCTTTAGTGATTAATTTTCTTTAATTACTGTTTTCTATTCCTCTTAAATTAATTGCTTATATTTTAAGTATGTTGTCTTTCAAAGCTTATTAAATAAAAGTTAAATAAGTGACAAGATTAAGGTCTTGGTTTCTCCTTCAGATATAAATTAATCACATCTGAATCTTTTTTAGATTAATATATAAATAATGAAAAAAAATACTATTTCAGTTATTTATGCATTTTTGCTAGCAGCTTTATTGTCATTGCTAACTCTCTCTACCTATAAAATATTTTTTGAAGAAAAAAGCCAAGAGCAACTTTTACTTTCTTTATGGAAAAAAGACATACAACTTTTAAAACAATCAAACTACTTACCTAAAGAGTGGAACAGCATCAGCTCTTTAAAAGTTTACCCAAACACTCCAAAAGCAAAGGAATGGTTTAAGCTTATAAAACCACCTATAAAAACAAATTCATCTGGCAGCAGCCAACTTGAACTACTTATTATTAGCTTTGAAAGTAATAATAAGCAAAAAGCTATTATTCAGTACGACTTATTAGACCATAAGCAAAATGTTATATGGGAACTAGGCAGAACTTTTGAGCTAGGCCCAGTAAAAAAAACTAAATAAAATGAACTCACATCATTAAGTAAAGATTAGTGTCACAGTGGTTATGAATATAATTAATTTACATATAAAGAAGTCTCTTAAAAGTTAGGAAATTTAATGAAAAAGCCTTTTATTAATATTAAGGATCTTGAATAC
This sequence comes from Bdellovibrionales bacterium, assembly GCA_023299885.1. Lineage (GTDB taxonomy): Bacteria > Bdellovibrionota > Bdellovibrionia > Bdellovibrionales > UBA1609 > JALZUS01. The sequence continues at coordinate 49,714 of JALZUS010000032.1, forward strand.
AAGCCCCATCAAGAAAATGACTTTTGCGAAAAATCAGCAGGGGTTAGCGAACTAATTGGCGCAAAAAAATTAGGTTATAATATAACTATTGTACCCCCAGGCAAAAAAAGCTGCCCTTTTCACTGTCATTATATTACCGAAGAATTGTTTTTAATTCTTGAAGGTGTTGGGGTTTTAAGATTTGGTAGTAAAAAATATGACATTAAAGCTAACGATATTATTGCATGCCCTCCAGGAGGCCCTGAAGTAGCTCATCAAATTATAAATACTGGAAAAAAAGATTTAAAATATTTTTCTTTAAGCACAAAACCTGATGATGATGTTTGTGTATACCCTGATTCAAACAAAGTTGGAGTCTATGTCGGAGCTAAAGAACAACGTTACAGAGCCCTATTTAAAAAAGATACTGATGTAGATTACTTCTTAGATGAAGAATAGTTTTTTTCATTTAAAATAAGCTGCCTAAGAAATAAATATTAAAGAACAGGTTTAGCGAGATCGTTGGCACTTTAACCGTGCAGCGCATGCACGGTTAAAGTGCTAATGCATGTTTGAGCGCAGAAGCTTGTTCTTTACTATTTATTTCTTAGACAACTTATTTTAGACAAAAAAAATCCGACTATACTTACGCATAATCGGATTTTAAAAAAAAGGAGCTGGCATCGTGCTACTCTCCCACAGGGTCACCCCTGCAATACCATCGCCGCTGACGGACTTAACTTCTGAGTTCGAAATGGGATCAGGTGTACCCCCGTCGCTATCAACACCAGCAAAAAAATTAAATACTTAACAAACAAAGCAAATGTAATAAAAACTATTAAACATATCAAAGAAATTAATTTTCATTATAAAAATTTTAGTAGCGTCTTTATTAATTCAAATCATTCTTAACAGGGATTAAATCCTTGTAAGATAATTTCTTACTAAAAAAGCCTCACGCCAAATTAGTACTGGTCAGCTGAACACATTACTGCGCTTACACTTCCAGCCTATCAACCTCCTAGTCTCGAAGGTGGCTTTAGGGGTCCGAAGACCCAGGGAAAATTAATCTTGAGGTAGGCTTCCCGCTTAGATGCTTTCAGCGGTTATCCCTTCCAAACATAGCTACCCAGCAATGCCACTGGCGTGACAACTGGAACACCAGAGGTTTGTCCATCCCGGTCCTCTCGTACTAAGGACAGCTCCTCTCAATTTTCCTACGCCCACAGAAGATAAGGACCAAACTGTCTTACGACGTTCTGAACCCAGCTCGCGTACCTCTTTAATTGGCGAACAGCCAAACCCTTGGGACCTGCTCCAGCCCCAGGATGAGATGAGCCGACATCGAGG
>JALZUS010000033.1 GCA_023299885.1 Bdellovibrionales bacterium
GTCATACTGTAGACACTGTTAATAACGATAGTAGCTTGTATGTGCTTGAGCCTTACTTGAGGCGGGCTCAAAATGTATTTTTAATGCATAACCAAGATGATTTTTTGCTCGATCATGGGGATGACAAGTATTTGGATGATATCTTTAAAGATAGAGCTTTAATTTTCCCATATGGAGGCCATTTAGGTAATATTTGGCATCCACAAAATGTTAGTCAAATATTGAGTTGGCTTAACTGAAGAGCTCAGCCATTAATTTTTTAGTAGCATTAGCTCTGTGAGATACAGAGCTTTTTTCCATAGGCGATAGCTCGGCCATTGTTTTATCAAAACCTTCAGGTACAAAAACCGGGTCGTAGCCAAAGCCGCCGTCACCCTTCATGCCTTTTGAAATAGTTCCTTTTACAATGCCTTCTTCTGTATGCTCTTTACCATCAGCACTAATGGCCGCCAAAACACATTTAAACTGTGCATTTCTATTGGTTGGAGCTTTCATTTTCATCATTGTCATTAATCGTTGTAAGTTTTCCCAGTCAGTGGCCTGAGGGCCAGCGTAGCGAGCGGAATGAACGCCAGGCTTATTATCTAAACCTTCAACTTCAAGGCCAGAGTCGTCAGCTAAAACCCAGTCGGCTTTTGTCACAGCATGAAGAGACCTTGCTTTTATTAAAGCATTCTCAGTAAAGGTAGATCCTGTTTCTTTGGGAGAGTAATAATTGGGTAAATCAGCAAGGCTTTTAATTTCGCAGTCCAAACTTTTTAAGAGTCTTTTGAATTCTTTAACTTTTCCTGCATTAGAAGTAGCTAGCCAAATTATCACACTAAGTCTCCAAGAATTTTTTTCTGCTCAGCCATTAAAGCTTGGCAGCCTTTAGTGGCTCTTTCGATCATAAGCTGTAGGTGCTGGAAGTTAAAAGGCTCAGTTTCAGCAGTGCCTTGAATTTCAATGAATTCGCCTTTGTCGTTCATTACAAAGTTCATGTCGGTGCCAATATTTGAGTCTTCATCGTAATTTAAATCCAGTAAAGCCCTGTCGCCTTTAAGCCCAACACTGGTGGCGGCAATACATCCTTTTAAAGGGTTTGTAGTAATTTGATTCTGATCCATTAAAAATTGAATAGCCATGCCTAGGGCTACAAAGCCACCTGTGATGGCTGCAGTTCTTGTCCCGCCATCAGCCTGAATCACATCGCAATCTATAGATATTTGTCTTTCGCCTAATAAGTTGAGGTCAATTCCAGCTCTTAAGCTTCTTGCAATAAGTCTCGATATTTCTTGTGTGCGTCCACTGTTAGCCGCTTTGTCTCGTCTCATTCTTGTATGAGTAGATCTTGGAAGCATGCCATACTCTGCAGAAACCCATCCTTTGCCAGCTCCTTGAAGCCACTTTGGAATACGCTCTTCAACTGAGGCTGTACAAAGTACTTTTGTGTTTCCTGTATGTATTTCTACGCTGCCTTCTGCGTGAATAATAATTTCAGGATTTATAATAATATTTCTGATTTCGTTATCTTGTCTGCCGTCTGTTCTCATGGATTCAAATTAGCGGCCCCATGATTTAACAGCAATAGCTTTTAATTTATAACGCCTTGCTCGTTTCAGATTGTCTTTTGAACTCTAGTACGGCGCTCGTAATTTTTTTGGCTAGTTTTTCGTGATATTTTTTATCGCCTAGTTTTTCTACTTCTTTTTTATTGGTCAGGTAGCCAAGCTCAAGTAACAGGCTTGGGCAATGAGTGTTTCTAACAACATATAGAGGAGCCTGCTTTATTGATGTTTTTTGGTTTTCAGTTTTTATGTGTTTGTGAAAGGTCTCACTCAACTGGCTGTTTTGCTTTACCTTTTCTATCCTTTGAAGATCTTGCAGGATCGACTTCACTTCAGGCTCTAATTTTTTTGTATTAGAAAGCTTTTTAATGGGCCAATCTACAGTGTCTTTTTTGTTGAGTTTTTCTTGATGAGCTAAAAATAAACTTTCTTTGTCTGGAGGAAGCTGGTTTTGAAAATAAATTTCAAGCCCACGCACTTTTTCTGATGAATGTGAATTAGCATGTATACTCAAAAAAAGATCAGCCTTATTTTTATTACTTAGCTCAACTCTGCTCTCTAAAGAAGTTTCCTTGTCAGACTCTCTAGTTAATAAAACTTTTATATTGTGTTTGAGGAGCTCTTTTTTTAAGGCTAATGAAAAAGCCATATTAACAACAGACTCTTCTGTGTTTTGGTGAACAGCCCCTCGCTCACTGCCGCCATGGCCAGGGTCAATAACAAGCGTAAAAGCATAGATATTTTTTGAGGAAAATATTAAAATAAATAATAAGACTGATTTAAGTAGGTTCACATAAAAATGGTATCAGATTAAGGGTAAAAAAAAAGCGACCTGAGATCATTACTGAAAAGACAGGCCGCCAAAAAGGGGGGATACATATATACGTAGCAATAGGAGTGCCAAGTTTTTAATTTCAAATCGAATATAAAGGGCTTTGGAGTGCTGTTTTTGGGGTTATAAGTTGCAATGTATGCATAAAATACAAAAATTTTTATACTATAGAATAAAAACTCATAACTTATTGAAATGACTATTAAAAAGTCATTTCTTTGAAATGCCAATTTGGGGCTATTGTATTTTAGTCACAAATTGTAGCTTAAGGACTCAAATTTATTAGGGCTTTAAGCTTACTTTTAAAATTTTTTACTGACAGTGTATGAAATTTTTATAATTAATACTCTTTTAAAATTATAAGTCGATCAGGGAGTTGGTTTGCTTGAATGCTTGTATGAGGGAATTCTTTTTCTAAGATTTGGCCGCATTCTTTTAAGCCATTTTGTAGTCCTTGAAATAAATTTTTCTCCTGGATGCCTTTAGTAATGGCAGTTACTGTATGTGCCCATTGTTCAGGGCCTACTCTTTCGTTAATAGCTTTGTCAGCTAAAACGACAATCTGTTTTTCAAGTAGAGAGATATAAATGAGAACACCAGTTTTAAATTGAGTTTTTCCAATATTGTTAGCGTAAAACTCTAGGTAAGCTTTTTGTCGAATAATATCTTTATTGTTAGTTAATTGAGACAAAAATGATACGAAACAGGCCGTGTTCATAATTTGTGGAAAAATAAGCAAGGATATTAACAATACACTTATTGATAGTATCCAAAATGCTAAATTAGAGATTACCGTTAGTTGATTTAAATAGGCAAATGCAGGCATCAAAATAGCAAGGCTTATTAGTGCCATTAATAAACTATAAGGTTTGTAATTTTGAGATTGCTTAGCGATGACGGGTAAAACTTCACCGTCTGTTTTTGTTTCTATAGTAGTAATAAGAGATTCAATCTCTTTAAACTGATCATCGTTTAAGTAGCTGCTCATCCAATTTGGTAACATTACCATCCTCCTGAGGCGCCGCCGCCAGAAAAGCCGCCACCGCCACCAAAGCTACCACCACCTCTGGAAAACCCTCCGCCGCCACTATTTGGATGTCTAAACCCATAGTCAGAGCCTGGGTGTTGATTGAGGCCAGAGCCATTTTTGTTTTTAGATCTAAAAGATTTAACAATAGTGATAAATAAAAACAAAAAATAAAGAAAAAGAATTAAGTTAATGATGCTAGAGTTGTTATTAAGGGCTGGCTTGGAAAAATTAAGAGGCTCATTGTTGATTTTTTTTGTAATAGTATCAGTGCCAGCAACAAGGCCTGCGCCGTATTGTCCGCGCTTAAAGTAGGGTAAAAACTTAAGGTCTATCACCTGTTTGCTAAAGGCATCAGTAATGAATCCCTCCAAGCCTTGTCCAACTTCAATCCTCACTCGGCGCTCTTTTTTTGCTAATAAAATAATAATCCCATTGTCATCTTCAGCTGTTCCAAGTTTCCATAAGTCGGCAAGTTCTATTGCTGCCATTTCTATGGGGATATTTTGAAGACTGTTGAGTGTAACAATGACAATCTCAGCTTTATTTTCAGCTTTAAGGGGCTTTAATAAGCTATTTATAGATTGCTCTTGTGAAGCACTGATAATATTAGCACTATCAACAATATGGCTTGTTGGTCTTGGTAGTTTAAAACCATCTGCAGCAGCTATTAAAGGCTGCAGACAAAACAAAAAAACTAAAAATAGTTTCAAGGGCTATAGCCTTTAAAAGTCTACGCTTGGAGGGGTATCAACAACTTCACCGTCTTTTACATCCCACTGAGCCAATTTTTCATATTTAAAGTAAAAGTTATTAGTAATACTTGTTGGGAAAACAGTCGCTAAAATATTAAACTTTTTGATACTTTGAATATGTCTTTGTCTGGCTATGGTAATTCTATTTTCTGTACCTTCAAGCTGTGCCTGTAAATCTCTAAAGTTTTGATTCGCTTTTAAGTCAGGATATCTTTCAGAGACCATCAATAGACGCCCTAAAGCTTGCGATAGTTGACCTTGAGCCTGTTGGTATTTAGCTAGTTGCTCTGGTGTGGCTTTACTTGGGTCTATTTTAATTGAAGTTGCATTTGAGCGAGCATTAGTAACCGACTCAAAAGTTTCTCTCTCATGAGAGGCATAGCCTTTTACAGTTTTTACTAGGTTTGGAATAAGGTCAGCTCTTCTTTTATACTGGTTAGTGACTTCAGCTAGTTGGGCCTCAACCTCATTTTTAGCAATAGGTATAGAGCGTATTCCGCATGCGGTAAAATTGGTGATAACAAAAATAAGTAATAATAATTTAAAAGCTTTCATAAGGTCTCCTGATTTTTATTAGTTATATCAGTGGGTTAGTTGAAAAACTATGTGGCAATGCGGCAATTTATAGCTTGAAAGCGCTGCTCATAATACTCTAACCCTATTAAAATAGGTTAGAGTTATTAAAACATGTAGGAGAGTTTAGATGAGCCAAGAAAGAAAGCTTATTTATGTTATCGAAGATGAGTCCGATATCGCAGAATTAATAAGATATAATTTAGTGTCTGAAGGTTTTGATGTTCAAACATTTAATACTGGTGAAAATGGCTTAATGGCTATTCAGCAAAAGTCTCCAGATCTAGTTTTGCTAGATTTAATGTTACCAGGTGTAGATGGCTTGGAAGCTTGCCGACGTATTAAGTCCTCTAAAGATCATAAGTCTATTCCTATTATTATGGTGACGGCAAAAGGTGAAGAAGCTGATATTGTTAGAGGCCTTGAGTATGGTGCTGATGATTATTTATCTAAACCCTTTAGCCCTAAAGTTTTAACTGCAAGAGCTAAGTCAGTTTTAAGAAGAGTTAATATGCAAAATGAAGTTTCAGACGGCTTAATTGAGTTTGATAACTTTTATTTGCACCCTGGGCGTCACGAGCTAAAAATTAATAATCAAGAAGTAGAGCTTACTAATTCAGAATTTCAAATTTTATTTTTTCTTGCGAAAAGACCGGGCTGGGTATTTACACGAGCTCAAATAGTAGACGCTATTCATGGTGAAAATTATGCTGTTACGGATAGGTCTATAGATTTCCAAATGGTAGGCTTAAGAAAAAAATTAGGTACAAGTGGTGAGCTGATAGAGACAGTGCGTGGCGTAGGCTATCGTTTTAAAGAAGTTTAAGTCATTAATTATTTTGAAAAATAAAAAAATATTTTACATACTGTTTCCTTCATTTTGCATTTTAGGATTGCTGGGCCTTTTTGTTATTTCAATCATTGTAAATGAAAGCTTTAAAAACTATTTTTACGAAAAATCATGGAATGACTTAGAGTCTATTGCCTATGTAGCTTCAAAGCAGATTGAATCAAGCTATTCTAAAGAGCAAAACTACGACACAAATAGCTTGCTTACTGTGCTTGGTAAAAAAACTAAAACTCGATTTACGCTTGTTAATATTGATAAGGATGTTGTTGCTGATTCTGATTTCCACCCGGAGCTTGTTGTCGATGCCCGTGGAAAATTAGAATTTACAGAAGCTTTTTCTGGAAGAGTGGGTAAGGATAAGCGTTTTAATAGCCATGAGATGGATGAAGAGACAAGGCTTTATGTCGCCTTGCCAATAATTATTAATAGCCAAATTGTTGCGGCTTTAAGAAGCTCGCGCGCCGATAGTGAAATCCAAATGGAGATTGCTAAATTTACAAGAAAAATTCTCATTGCTGCTATTGTTTTAGCTTTTTTAATGGCACTGGTGAGTTTGTTTTTGTCACGATACTTAAGCTCTCCTATGGAGTATATGAGAAACCAAGCTTTAAAAATATCAGAAGGAGAGCTTGAGACAAGAATTCAACTTAAAGGGGCTGTCCCCTCTGAGTTGAATGAGCTGGCTTCTGGGATTAATACAATTGCTATCGAGCTTTCTAAGAGACTGCATATGATATCTACAAAAAAACAAGAGCAGGATGCTATTTTTAGTAGTATGCGCGAAGGTGTTTTGGCAGTAGGAAGCAATAGAGAAATTCTTCACTTTAATAAAGCGGCTGCAGACATATTATCACTTAAGCAAGGTGACTATGCTGGTAAAAGTATAAGCCAAATTATTATACAGCCAGAATTTAAAGTTTTTATAGATGAATCATTAGAAAAGAAACTTCCTTTTTCTAAAGAAGTTAAAATTGTAAAAGAATTAGATGAAAAAATAATACAGTTACAAAGTAGCCCTATTTTAACAGAGTCTGCTGCAGGGCTTGGGACTGTTGTCGTTTTTAGTGATGTGACACGAATGAAAGAGCTAGAAGCACACAGGCAAGAGTTTGTAGCTAATGTTTCTCACGAACTTAGAACTCCTTTAACATCGATAAGGGGCTTTGCTGAAACTTTAATGGAGCCATCTGTTACTGAAAAAGATCGCTTAAGGTTTTTAAATATTATTCATAGGCATACAACACGATTAGGTGATGTGATTGAAGATTTATTGGCTCTTTCTCGATTAGAGAACACTACTAATGAATCACGTGCTTTAAAATTTGATGCTCAGCCAATATACCCTTTAATTTCTGCAGCAAAAGAAATCTGTGATATCAAAGCTAAAGACTCTAATATTTCAATTCATATTGAGGCTAATCAGGAAATAGAAGGCTTTGTGAATGGATCCTTGCTTGAAAGAGCAATTGTTAATTTAATAGACAACGCTATTAAGTATAGCCAAGAGGGCTCTCAAATTAATGTAGGTTTAGTAGAGCAAGAGAAGCAAATTATTTTATCAGTAAAAGATAATGGGCCGGGTATAGCCAAAGAGCATTTGTCGAGGCTTTTTGAGCGCTTTTATAGAATTGATAAAGGTAGAGACAGGGCTGTTGGCGGAACTGGATTAGGTTTAGCTATCGTTAAACATGTGGCTATTATGCACCAGGGTGATGTAGAGGTAGAAAGCGAAATGGGCGCGGGCTCTGTGTTTTCAATTGTTATACCAAAACAAAAATCATAAATTTGTGCACTGGCTCATAATAAAAGCCTAACAAAACTCAAATGATTACTTTTTAGAATAAAAAGAAAAGGATAAATCATGAAGGTTATTTATAGTCTCATTTTATTAAGTGCATTATTAGTTTCTTGTACGGGAAACGAAAATGAAAACCAATCAGCCTCAGCTAACCAGCTGTCGGGCACAGTAAAGATTGATGGTTCGAGTACGGTGTTTCCTATAACAGAAGCCATTGCAGAGGATTTTGCTGAGCCTAATCCAAGAGTGCGAGTCACTATTGGTGTTTCGGGTACAGGCGGTGGATTTAAAAAGTTCTTAGCTTCAGAAGTTGATATAAATAACGCTTCAAGAACAATAAAAGACTCTGAAAAAAAGAAGGCGCAAGAATCTGGTTTAAAATATATTGAGTTGCCAGTCGCTTTTGATGGAGTCTCTGTTGTTGTTAATAAAGCTAATGATTGGGTTAATTTTTTAACTGTCGATGAGCTTAAAAAAATATGGTCTCCAGGCAGTGTAGTTAAAACATGGAAAGACGTAAGAGCTGAATGGCCAGATAAAGCCATTAAGCTTTATGGGCCCGGTGCAGACTCGGGGACATTTGATTACTTTACTCATGCAATAATGGGTAAAGCTCAAATGAGTCGATCTGATTATACTAAGAGTGAAGACGATAATATTTTAGTAATGGGTGTTGCTGGTGATGAGGCATCATTAGGTTATTTTGGTTTTGCTTATTATGAAGAAAATAAATCAAAACTTAAACTAGTGGCTATTAAAAGCAATAAAGACAGTTCTGCTGTTTTACCGAGCTCAAGCACTATTAGTAGTAATGAGTATAAGCCATTGTCTAGACCCGTATTTGTTTATATTAATAAGAAGTCACTCGCTAAGCCTGAGGTGAATGAATTTGTAAATTACTATATAGACAATGCTGCCAGGCTTTCAAAAGAAGTGGGTTATGTACCAATGCCGCAGTCTGATTATGATGCGCTAAGAAGTAAGCTTAAATAATTTTTGGAAAAGCTATTTAAATCTTTTTTATATTTTTGTGTGGCTGTGACACTACTAACTACAGTCACAGTTATTGCAATGCTAGCTAAAGAGAGTTTTGTTTTTTTTAGCGAAGTCTCTATTGTTGATTTTTTAATGGGTACAGAGTGGCACCCATTGTTAGTGCCTCAATCCTTTGGTGTTTTGCCTTTAGTATTTGGAACTATGACTATTGTTATAGGCTCTGTATTGATAGCTTTGCCTTGTGGGCTGATGGTAGCTGTTTACTTAAGTGAGTATACTTCTGCAAAAGGCCGTAAGTTTTTAAAGCCCAGCTTAGAGATTTTAGCAGGTATACCTACAATTGTTTATGGTTACTTTGCGTTGACCTTTATTACTCCAATTATAAAAAGCATTTATCCTGATGCTGAAGTTTTCAACGGTTTGTCTGGATCTATAGTCGTGGCCGTTATGATTTTACCTATGATATCCTCATTATGTGATGATGCTTTTAGGTCTGTTCCATCGCATTTAAAGCAAGGTGCTTTTGCGGTAGGAGCAAATACTTTTGAAGTAGTTTCGCAAATATTAATACCAGCCTCAAAAACAAGAATAGGTGCTGCGGTGATTTTAGCTGTTTCAAGAGCTATTGGTGAAACTATGGCTGTAACCTTGGCGGCGGGGGCTACTCCTAAGATGGGTTTGCAGTTTTTAGAGAGTATTCAAACTATGACGGCTTATATTGTTCAAGTAAGTTTAGGAGATACTCCTCAAGGTGGAATAGAGTATCAAAGTAGTTTTGCTGTTGGTGCACTGTTATTTTTAATGACTTTGGTTATGAACTTAATAGGCCATCAGTTGGTGTTTAAAAAGGGCAAGTATGACTCTTAAACAAAAAAGAATTTTTTTAGATAAAATATTTTCTTACTTTTGTAGGATAACAACATATGCGTCTATATTGATTTTGTTTTTGCTTTTATTTCATATAGTAAAAGCTGGGGCTTCGTGGTTAGATTGGCAGCTCATTACAAGTTTTCCGTCTCGGCATGCAAGCAAAGCGGGTATTAAATCAGGCTTGTTTGGCAGCCTTTACCTGGTGGCAGTTACTATTATTTTTTCGGTGCCTATTGGTATAGGAACTGCTATTTACCTACAAGAGTACGCGAAAAAAAATAAAATCACTCAGCTTATAAAGCTAAACATTAGTAACTTAGCCGGAATGCCTTCTATTATTTATGGGCTTATAGGCCTTGCTATTTTTGTCCGTTTTTTAGGTTTTGACCGTAGTTTATTGGCTGGTGGTCTCACTCTGGCACTTTTAATTTTACCTGTAATTATCATTGCTTCTCAGGAGGCGTTGGCGGCTGTACCAAGAAGTTTAAGGGATGCCGCTTATGCATTGGGGGCTAGGCAATGGCAGGTTGTTATCTTTCAAGTTTTGCCTGCTGCTTTACCAGGTATTATGACAGGTATTATTTTAGCTGTATCCAGGTCTATAGGTGAAACAGCTCCTCTTATAATTATAGGGGCTTTAAGTTATGCAGCTTTTATACCTAACGGAGTTATGGACTCTTTCACTGCTCTTCCAATCCAAATTTATAACTGGGCGTCACGCCCTCAGCAAGAGTTTCAAGAGCTTGCAGCGGGTGGGATTTTAGTTCTTCTTATTTTATTATTTGTTTTAAATGGGATAGCCGTTTTTATACGTCAACGTTACCAGAGGTTTAGTTAATGTTTATTGAAATTAAAAATTTAGATATTTTTTATGGGCAAAAAAAAGCTGTCAAAAATATAAATCTAAAAGTAAAAAAAGGTTTAGTGACAGCAATGATTGGGCCTTCAGGCTGTGGTAAAAGTACTTTATTAAGATCACTTAATAGAATGAATGATTTTATACCTGGCGCTAGGGTTGAAGGAGAAGTCAATTTTTTAGGTAAAAATATTTATGGTAAGAATATCGACCCTGTAGAATTAAGGTCTAAAATAGGTATGGTCTTTCAAAAGCCAAACCCGTTTCCAAAATCTATTTATAATAATATTATTTGGGGTCCAAAAATTAATGGCTATGAAGGGGACTTCGATGAACTTGTAGAAGAAGCCCTTAAGGGAGCTGCGCTTTGGGATGAAGTTAAAGATCGTCTCCATGAATCTGCTTTTGCTCTCTCTGGTGGCCAGCAGCAAAGGCTTTGTATTGCTAGAGCTGTAGCTATGAAGCCAGAAGTTATATTAATGGATGAGCCTTGCTCGGCTTTAGATCCAAAGTCTACCTTAAGAGTAGAAAAACTGATTAATGACTTAAAAGGAAAGTTTAGCGTTATTATCGTTACTCATAATATGCAGCAGGCCGCAAGAGTTTCTGATGAAACCTGTTTTATGTATGAAGGTGAGCTTATAGAACATGATAAAACAGAAACAATTTTTACAAAACCAGCTCATAAAAAAACAGAAGATTATATTACTGGACGTTTTGGTTAAATAAAGGCTTAAGGAGAAAATATGTCATCACATTTAGACAGGGAAATAGATTCTTTAAAGGAAAAACTATTATCATTGAGCCAGCTCGTAGAAGAGAATTTATCAATGGCCGTTAAGTCTATAAAAAATAGAGACTTAGAGCTTTCTAAAAAAGTAAGAGCTACAGATTCAGATATAGATAAAAGAGAAGTAGAGGTAGAAGAAGAGTGCTTAAAGCTGCTAGCTCTTTATCAGCCGGTTGCTATTGATTTAAGGTTTGTTATTGCGGCTTTAAAAATTAACAATGATTTAGAGCGTATAGGTGACTTATCAGTAAGTATTGCAAAAAGAGTTAGATTTTTAACTGAATTCCCAACAGCTGATTTTCCTTATGACTATGAAGAGCTTGCTAAAGAAGCTAAGTCTATGGTGAAAAAATCTATACAGTCATTAGTGGCTATGGATAGTCAGTTAGCTCGTCAAATTTGTATTGATGACGACAAAGTGGATATGCTTAACAAAAAATCGATTGAGCTTGTCTATAATAAAATTAGCGAAAAGCCTGAGAACACTCAGGCCTATATACATTTTTTAAGTATTTCTAAAAACTTAGAAAGAATTGCAGATTATGCCACTAATATTGCAGAAGATGTTATCTACTTGGTTGATGGCGACATCGTAAGGCACGAAGGCGCCGAGCTATAGAGTATTAGTCCCAACTGTAGTCAAAGGTGTACCCGGTGCTAGCGGCTCTACCAGTAAGCTTTTGATATTTCTCGGGGCAATTCGTTTGATACTCAATACATTCTTTGGATACATTATCTGTTAACATAGTGTTAAATAGCTGTTTTGCTGCAACATCTGCGTAGTAGAGCTTTTCACCGGTCACATCATCTTTTTTAGATGCATATTCTGAATGTTTTATTCTCCAGCATTTTCTGCGCTCTGTAGACTGGCTTGTGTTTTTAAAGGCAAGAGCGGCTGGCATGTCTTGCTCTGTAGTGTAGATCAAAGGCGTACTGCCTCCAGAGCCTACTCGAACACACATTTTATAACCGCTATGGCCATAGTTTTTAACAGCATGAATTTTTTTATTCCAGGGCAACGGATGGTCAATATCTTTAAGTTTGTTGTTAGAGTATTTCAATGAAAGAGGCGTCTTATTTTCATAAGAGTTTTGTCTAACAATGGCATAAAGCTCAAAGAGGTTTTTATCTCTTAATCGTATGCATCCATGTGACCTGTAGCCTCTTTTAAAGTTTGCAGAATCAATTTGATAGTGAAAACCGATAGAGCTGCCAGATATTCTTATAAAAGGTCTTCCTTTATAATAGTAGGGGTCCCATCTTTCTTTAATAGTATTTTGGTGCTCAAGCTTTTTAGAGAGGCTTCCCCATTGAAATTGCCCTGTTAAAGAAGAAACCTGATTATCTTTAAGTGTTTCAAAATCTATCGCTCCAACGCCCATAGGGTAGACTCGAGTAAACCCGTACTCACTATCCGTCCATGACATAACTGTTTTAGCTGAGTCAGCTTCTACTTTTGGTTTTAGGTTTGCCAGAGGAACAATATCTTCTGAATACTGTAAGGATAATGGCATAGTCTCTTGCTTAGGGTAGTAAATAAGATTGTACTTTCTTAAGAAGTGCTCATTATTTTGGTTATATAGAATATCTACAGAAACTAAAATTTCTTCTGGATCCTGTGCAGTGCCTTTTAGTATTTTTAAATCATCATTAATAACTACACTGTATATTTTATTATTTTTAAAATCCGTATTATAACCTTCAAAAGAGAGAAGGCTGATGTCATAGTTTACACTTTTTAATAATGGGCTTTCTATTAAGGCAGAGGCTTTAGATTGGTAGGATTTGTAATTCTCAGACTCTCTATAGTTTTCATAAAAGCAGTAAGCTTTCTTTTTACTAAAGAGTCTTGTGTAGCCACCCTTACTATTAGTTGTAGTTGGCGCAATTCTAGTGAGAACCTTTGTTATATATTTTTTTCTAACTTCTGTATCCGTAGAGCTAAATATAAGGTTTTGATCTATAGCCATTTTTTCTGTTAGCTTTTGAAGGTCTATTTTTGTAGAAGCACTTTTATTTTTGTTTAGAGCAGTGCTGATTTCAGAAATAGTTTGTTGGTCTATATCAAGCCATTTTCTAAAGTTATCTTGCGCTTCTTGTCTTACCCATTGGCATTCACGCTCTGTTAAGTCGCCATTGCTTTTTTTCCACTCGGAACCATAGCTATGTTTTAGCTCGACTCTTAAATTTAAATCAAAGTTGTTCCCTAATATATTAGTTCCATTACTGTTTTTTTGTTCTAAAATGGCTTTAGAGATACTATGAACAAGTGGGTCGTAGCTTGGGTGGCGTTCAGAGGTTGGAATATCTAGTAAATCTACATTTTTATAAACAACTTTATGAGTGCCTGCGATAGGTGTGTATGCAGAGATATTGTCGCTCACTAAGTTATTGTCTTTATAAATAGTTTTATTGCTTGTTAGCTTGGGCTTATCTAAGAAAAAGGGTGTTGCTAGTATAATGTCGCCAAACAAATTTATTGATGTTTCTGAAACTTCTGCGTGCGCAGAAGTGCTTTGGCTGGCGGCCAGGCTAGGTAAAAGAAATAAACTAAGGGTTACTGATAGAGTGATAAGTAATTTCAACACATGCTCCTTGATAGGTGGAGAATAGATAGAAAAACAACTTAGCGCAAAGCGTCACTAATCTTTTGAACTTATTACATGGAAATAACTAGTTCATAACAGCTTTCGCCTCGCTGTAGGTATTTCTTTTCAAAAAGAGTTCTATTGGCATTGAGTGAAACCAGGCTGTTTCTGGTCAGCTTTAATTTCCAGGTTTGAGTAAATAGGCCTAATGCTTCTTCATGGTAGGTCAAAATATTTGTGGCTTGAGTTAGCTTGGCTTGAGGTTTCATTTTTTTTATAAGCTCAGACATAAAGGGCATATTATGAAACCGCTTATTGCTTTGTTTGGCTTTAGGGTAGGGGTTTGGGTATAAAATAAAAACCTCATCAATGGCCCTGTCATTTATAAACTGAGTAATAAATGGGATAGCGTCCTCATTAATAGCAATTATATTATTAGCTTCTGAGTTTTTTATGTTTTTAATAAATTTAGAAAATTTATCTTTAGTGCGTTCTATGCCAATAATAACTGACTCAGGGTATTTAGTGGCTAAAAATAAGCTAGAGTGCCCTGTGCCGCAGCCAATATCTAAAACTATAGGCTTTTTAAGATCTCTGATAAAAGCATATTTATCTTCAGAAAGCTTTGGCGTTTTTTTTGAATCAAAGGCTCGCAATAGCTTTGTCACCTGTAGTTACAATTTCATTTAAAATATCATCAATAATCATTGCAGATAAATCTTTATGGAAGTTAACCATTCTTATGCATAGGTCATCATTAACATATCCAAAGTTAATGGCTGTTTTTCCTGCATCAAGCATTATTTGTCGTATTTTTAAGTTAAGCTTATTTGTGTGTTCAGTAGACATGGTTTTGTCGGGCTTATATTGAAAGCAAACATTAGGACCTGTTGTTGGGTAAGTGAGGTAAAGCTTACTATTGTTTTTAATTTGCCCAGTTGCATGAGCGGCCATAGCAAACATATGGTCTACTCTTTTTTCAAAACCAATTTCACCTTCTTCAAGCCAAGCAAGCCAAAGCTTAAGCGCATCTACTTTGCGGCCACATTGCAATGAAATGGGCCCTAAGTTTTGGTTTTTTTCTTTTCTGAAGATATAAGAAGTTTTGTCAGAGGATAATTTATTAGAATGTCCCATTCCATTTTCTACGGAAGTTAAAAACAATGAGCAGTGTAGAGGTAGGCCCAGCATTTTATGAGCATTCCAAATTAAGGAGTCTGAGCGCTCAATGCCTTTAAGCCTATGCTTTTCTTTTTCTGAAAAAATACAAGAGGCTCCAAGGGCACCATCAGCATGAAGCCATAAGTTAAACTCTTCACAAATATCAGCAATATCATTTATAGGGTCAAAGGAAGACCTTACAGTAGTGCCCATAGTAGCTATTACTGCAAAAGGTGTTTTTCCATTTTCCTTGGCTTGAATTATTTTTTGTTTTAGGTCGACAACATCCATTTGGTCTTGCTCGTTAGTTTCAATCTCAATGACATTGGCTTCTCCTATACCTAGCTGATTCGCGGCTTTAAAGCTTGAGTAATGGCCAACTTTAGAAGTAAAGAAAACAGGCTGCTGTCCTTGGAGGCCTTCTGTTTTAGATTTTGGAAACTTATGGTTTCTAGCAAGAAGCAGCCCCATCATGTTTCCATAGCTGGCCCCTGGCGTAAAAGTGCCTTCGCTACAACTATAGCCAAATTTATTTCCCATAGTAGCTATGATTTCTTGCTCTATTACTGTAGATACTGGCGCTACTTCATAGGTGTACATGCTGGTATTTGATGCCGTTGCAATCATTTCAGCAGCTAGTCCAGATTTTGAAAAGCCAGTCCAGAGCTGATTCATAAAATATGGAGAATGAGTTTTTGTAGAGTAATGTAAGTAGTTTTTTATAGATTCTAATAGCTGGCTATCAGTAGAGCCTTTTATAGGCAGGCTTATGTTAACTTTATTTTTTAACTCATTAGAGTTTAAAGTATGAGTTAGCTGAGAGTCTTGTAGGTAGTTATCAATAGAGGAAATAACCTCATTAAAAAATTCTTTATTCATGGCATCTCACTTTTCGTAATAATTTGGGAAAAAAAGCACAAGTAAAAAAGCCCAAGAGCTTTCCTTTGGTTTAAGTCTTATATAATTTTGGCGCCCAATCTCAAAGACAATTCTTAATTGTTTAAATAAAACTGTATAGATGTCTTTTATTTTCATCTTAGGGTCATAAATATGAGTAGCCTCAGCCATAGCTCCATTAAGCTCTATAATTTTAAAATCACCTTTGCTTAAAGTCTCTTTTGAATTGTATTTAATATCAAATCTACCAAAGTGAAATTCTGGGATATTATGAGAGATAGCAATAATTATTTCCTTAAGGCTAGGCGTTAATAGTCCTGAGCCATCTAAAAAAATACATCCTTGTGAATGATTACCAATTTTAGTGAGACTGTGTTTTTGGCCTGGTGGTAAAATAGAATGCCAAAGGTCTTCATTATGTTTTTGATAAACAGAAGCTAAATACTTGGCCCTACTATCTGAAAGCACAAGCTGTTGTAGTGTTTTCTGTCCATCACCAATAACTTTAGGGAATTCTTTTTTAGTGACTGATAAAACATCACTTTGCCCATTTAAGTTATAGAAAAGTATGCCGACTTCATTTTTCAAGTCAGAAAACTCTTGGATTAAAACTTCTTTTGAAGAATTTTTAAGATAGCTGTTTAATTCATGTTTATTTGACGCAATAAAAACCTCTTTACCGCGCTCGCCTTTGTTAGGTTTGCAAACAATAGGAAAGGGGAGGCTAAATTGATTTTTAAATTCAAGAGCTTTATAAAGCTTTTTTTCAGCAGATAAATTTTTAGATAAAACTAATGTTTTTAAGTGCTGTTGCGGAGCTGCTTTAAGTAAGAGGTTATCAATTAAAGATTTAGACTCTCCTACAATTCCGCTATAGGGGATAGAAGGATTAGCGTAGCTTGGTGTAAATTTTAATTTATTTTTTAGAGTTAGCCCTAGGTAAATAATATAAGTGGGTGCATAAAAGAGAGTGGGAGGCCAAAATTCAGGGTGTTTTAACTTTTTGAGGCTAAAATATTTAGTTTTTATGGCAGAAGATATATCAGTTCTATTTTTGTATAAGAAGATAATAACTTTAAAAAGTGTAATTGTTATTACAAATGAAATAATGGCTAAAAATAAATTTTGCACCCAAGATTGAGAATCTATTTTATTTTTAAAAATATTAATAACGCTTAGGTTAACTAAAGCAAAAACTAATGTTGAAAACATAAGTAAGGATAAAAATTTTATGGCAGAGTATTTTATAGCTCCAGCCAGAAAGTAAGTTGGAATTCTGCTGCCTGGTATAAAGCGAGTTAAAATTAAGAAAGTATCAAACTTCTCTGTATTGCCAGAGGTCCACTCTCTTGCTTTTGTTATCTTGCTTTGAACCCATTTATATTTAATGCTTCGACTAAAGTAGCCTATAAGGTAAAGCAAATAGTCGCCAACACTAACTCCTAGTAAATAGCCCACAAGGAGTGTTGATGCTGAGATGTTGCTGATCTTATAAGAATAAAGTGCTGCCACAAGAGTAAGGTCCTCACTTACTAATGTGCCAGTTGCTATTTTTATAAGGTTGCTCCAGTCCATATATTATTTTTGAGTTGTGGCGTAACCAAACACTCTTTTAAGAAGGTCTGTTGACCTTTGTAGTGGGTCTTTGCGAATTTTTGTTTCTTCTAGTGCAATGGTACTAAAGAGTCCCTTTAGTGTTTGCTGTGTAATATAAGAGTTTATGTCTGCAGTTATAGGTGTAGCAAAAGGGATTTGATTGTATGTTTTTGCAAAATCATTCCAGTATTTTGTGGCCCCTACTTTGGAGGTACTGTTTTTAACAATTGGGTTGAATAAGTTTGTGAGTTGCGAGCTTGTAGTGCGTGTTAAATAAGAAGTCGCTGCATTATCAGCACCAAATAAAATATTTTTAGCATCTGTTATTGTCATTGATTTAATAGATTGTACTAAAATGGGTGTAGCTTTGGCTGCTGCATTTTCGGCAGCGCGATTCATAGATAGGATAGCTTCGTCAGCTACTTTGCCTAATCCTAGCTGGCGAAGTCTTTTTTCTGCTTTTTGAGCCTCTGGTGGGAGTAAGACCTTAACAGACGCATTTTTTAAAAAACCATCAGGTTTAGAAAGCTGTGAAGATGCAGCCTTAGCGCCAAGCTCCAAGGCTTGTTTTAAGCCAAGTCCAATTTCTGAAGTATTGGGTGGTGTTTGCCCGTAAACTTGAGAGGCTAAATTGAGTGATTGGTTAATTTGTTCGGTGGTGCAAGCGGCTAAAATAAGTAAAAGTACAGTAAGTAGAAACCTCATAAAATGTCCTTGTCTTGTGAGCGGATAGATTAAGCTTAATAGAGTTAAATGGAAAGCGGTGAGAAGGCGTGTTGTTTGAAAGGGCTGCTTGCTTTAAAAATATGCACTAAAAATGTATAGATACTCATAGTTTCAATTTCAGGAGAAAAGATGATTATTAATCTGGCAAAAGTAACGATTTCGGTCGCAGTATTGCTTGGACTTAGTTACTTAATTGCCTATGCTCTTTTTAAATCAATTAGATTAATTTAACGGAGGACATACTCATGGACATATCGTCTTATTTAGACCCAATTATAACTCAAGCGGCAGCTTTTTTACCAGGCTTTGCAGTTGCTGTAGGCATACTACTATTAGGATGGTTGTTTGCTGGCATAATTTCTAAAATTATTTACACAGGTTTAAAAAAACTTAAAGTAAATGAAAGCATCTCTAAGTTAACTGGAGCTAAGCAGGGTAAGCCTATTGATATTGCTCGCTGGGTTTATAAGCTTGTTTATCTATGTATTATGTTGATGGCTGTTCAAATGGCTTTTGAAAAGCTAGATATTAGCGCCCTTAATGGTCCTATTGCAGCTTTTTACGCGCTTATTTTTACTTATGTGATTCCTGTAGGGATTTTACTTTTAGTAGCATGGTTATTAGCCACTTTCTTAAAAACTATAATTATTAAAGCTTCTGAAAAGGCTAACTTAGATAGCACAATTAATGAAAAGCTTCGTTTAGAGGGTGACTCTGCAGCTTCTTCTGTTGGTCATCGAGTAGGTGAGGTTGCTTACTGGTTAGTCTTTTTATTTTTCTTACCTTTAATTTTACAGAAGTTAGACCTAAATGGTTTAGATCAGCCTATCGATGCAATCTTTAGCAATATTGTTAACTTTGCAATGAGACTAGCAACAGCAGCATTAATTTTTGTAGCGTTTTGGATTGTGGCAAAAATTGTATTTAATATTGTATCTAATTTATTAGATGCTGCTGGTTTAAATTCTTTAACAGAAAAAGTAGGTATTAACTCTGCACTAGGTCAAAAGAAGCCTTCAACAATTGTTGGCACATTGGTTCAAGCTTTTATTTTAATTGTGGGTGCTATTTCTGCCTTAGATAAGTTAAATATCGACGCGATCTCTGTACCAGCGACTGAAATGTTACAAAAAGTGGTAGGATTAATTCCTAACTTATTAGCTGCTGCAGCTATCATTCTTATAGCTTATTATGTTGGTAAGTTTGTTTGTGAATTTATTGCTAACTTTTTATCTGGAATTGGCTTTGACCATATTCTTGAAAAATTAGGTATTGCAGGCAAAGTAAACATGAACCAAAAGAGGCCATCAGTGATTGTTGGGATTATTGCTTATGTTGCTATTATGTTAATTATGACAACTCAAGCTTTAAATACAGCTGGCTTTGATTCATTAGCAGGTATTGTTTCTGAATTATCAAGCTTTTTAGGCCATGTGTTCTTTGGAATTATCATTTTAGGTATTGGTCTTTATATTGCTAATATTATTGAAAATACAGTGGCTTCTAGTTCAGCGCCAAATTCAAAATTACTAGGCCAAATTGCAAAAGTAGCTATTTTGGTAGTTTCTTTAGCGATGGCTTTAAAGCGCATGGGCATAGCTGATGAGATTGTTAGCCTTGCTTTTGGTTTAACTCTAGGTGCACTTGCAGTGGCTTTTGGCCTTGCATTTGGCTTGGGCGGACGTGATCAAGCTGGAGAGATAGTTAAGGATTTTGTTAAAAAATTCAAAGCTTAAGCCTTTAGTAATAATT
The DNA here is from genome assembly GCA_023299885.1 of Bdellovibrionales bacterium. Lineage (GTDB taxonomy): Bacteria > Bdellovibrionota > Bdellovibrionia > Bdellovibrionales > UBA1609 > JALZUS01. Next base: position 19,615 of record JALZUS010000033.1, read on the forward strand.
AGTAAAAAAGCCGCAGCTGTGCGGCTTTTTTTTTGCCCAAAAAAAATCTATGCTTTGTTTTTAGGAGGCATATCATGTCAAAAGTAGATTGGGCGATTATACCAGCAGCAGGTCTTGGGACTCGGTTTTTACCAGCGACAAAAACTGTGCCCAAGGAGATGTTTCCTATCGGAAGTAAGCCATTGCTTCATAACTTATTAGAAGAAATTAAAGAGGCTGGAATTAATAACGTAGTTATTGTGACTCACCCAGAGAAGGCATCAATAGAGGCTTACTTTGAGGACTCTAAGACTTTAAGTGAGGCCGCAAAATCTAAACCGGGCGTTGCAAAGGCTTTAGAGAGCATTAAAAATTTACCAAATATTCATTTTGTTTACCAAGAAGAGCGTCGTGGGTTAGGCCATGCAATTTTATGTGCAAAAGAGTTTATTAAAAGTGAATATTTTTGTGTGGCATTGCCTGATGAGGTTTTTATTGCGGGTAGCGGACAGCAAAATATAATCTCAAGGTTAGTGAATAAGGTAAAAGAGCTTAATCAGTCTGTTGTTGCTACATTAAAAATACCAATGGAAAAAGTAAGCCAGTATGGTGTTGTGGCTTTAGCAGAAGAAGTGTCAGGATGTTTTAAAGTTACAGATATTATAGAGAAGCCCGCTCAGGACAAAGCTCCAAGTAATTCAATTTTACCTGGGCGATATGTGCTGAGCCAATCTATTTTTACTGACCTTGAAGAAGGCTTTAAAAAGCTAACTCAAAAAGAACTTTATCTAACCGACTCGTTGTTGTTTTTAGCAAAGACATCGGGCTTATTGGGTTTAGAGGCTATTTCTAAAAGATTTGATACAGGCAGGCCGGAAGGCTATTTAGAGGCTCAAAATTATTATGCAAAAAAATCTTAAAAAAATAACTTTATTAGCTCCTGGTCCAGTGCCGCTGTCAGATAAACAGCTAGAGATTTTATCTCAGCCTATGATTCATCATAGAGGCTCTGAGTTTACAGATATATTTGGTAAATGCTTGCCGCTTTTAAAAGAGGTCTATCAGACAAAACAACCTGTTATGTGTTTAACATCTACTGGCTCTGGGGCCTTAGAAGCCTCTATTGTTAATTTAATATCTACAGGTGATAAAGTTTTAAGTTTAATTAATGGTAAATTTGGTGAACGATGGGCTGATATGGCTGAGGCTTTTGGTGCTGAAGTGGACAGGCTTTATTTTTCAGAGGGTGTGCCTGTAGATATAGAGAAGCTGAGCCTGCAGCTTTCTAAAAAGTCATATAAAGCCGTTTTGGTGCAGGCTTGTGAAACTAGTGTTGGTGTTTTAAACCCTATTCAAAAAATATCTGAAGCTATTAACAAAGTTTCACCGGACATATTATTAATGGTGGATGCCATTACTGCTATAGGTGCTGAGCCGATAAAAATGGATGACTGGAAATTGGATGTTGTTGTTTCTGGTGGGCAAAAGGCATTTTGTTTGCCTGCAGGTGTGTCTATGATAGCGCTCTCTAAAAAAGCATGGGCTGTGCAGAAAGAAAATAAAGCACCTAAGTTTTATTTTGATTTAAAGCCAGAGTTAGAAGCTAATCAAAAAAATCAAACTCGCTTTAGCTCTCCGGTAAGTCATATTAGGCTTCTGCATGAAGTTTTAGAATGTATGTCGGGGGAAGGCTTAGTCTTATCTCAAAAAAGATCTAAAAAACTTTCTGAAGCAACACTTTTATTTGCTAAAGAGATTGGGTTGAAAAATTACTCTCAGTCTGTGAGTGCCTCATTGAGTGTTTTGGAGTTGCCGCAAACTATTGATGGCGACTTATTGAAAAAAAATCTTGAGGATAAATACGGGGTCTATATGGCTGGAGGGCAAAACCAGCTTAAAGGAAAAATCATAAGAATAGGGCATTTAGGGTTTATTACTAACCAGTCTTTACTGTTTGGTTTAAAGTGCTTGGCAAAAGAGTTGATATTAATGGGGCATGGTACAACTGAAGATGCAGTTAAAAATGCCTTAGAAAAAGCCCAGAAGAGACTTGATGGATAAAATAAATATTTTAATTTCAGAAGAATATAGCGTAAGCCCATTTAGTGAAATATCTAAAAAATATAACCTGAAATACTTTAATCCCAATCATGATTTTTCTCATACTAATGATATCCATTGTTTGTGTATCCGAAGTAAAACTAAAATTACAAAAGAAAGCTTATCTTCTTTTAAAAATTTAAAATTAATTATTTCAGCTACTGCGGGAAAAGAGCATGTCGATTTTCAGGCCTGTGAGGACGCTGGTGTAGATTGTCAGTTTGTGCCAGAGCCAAGTTCTGAGAGTGCAGCAGAGCATACGATAATGCTTATGTTACTCCTTTTAAGAAAGTATAATGAATCTCAAGAAGCAATTGCTAATTTTAGCTGGAAAGGTAGTTATGCCAAAGGTCATGATCTTTCTTCTTTAACTATAGGTATTGTAGGTTATGGCAGGGTTGGAAAAAAAGTAACTAAGGCTTTAAAGAGTTTAGGGGCTAGTGTCATTACATATGACCCTTATGTGGCTGAGGCGGGGTCTGATTTGGGTAGGCTGGTTGATAAATCTGATATTATCTCTTTTCATGTGCCTGCGACAAAAGAAACTAATAAGATGGCCAATGAAGATTTTTTTAAAAAAATAAAGACAGGAGCTTATATTATAAATACGAGCCGAGGTTCTGTGCTATGTGAAGAGGCACTTGTAGAGGCCTTAAAGTCTAAAAGAGTGGCTGGGGCAGGTCTTGATGTCTTTGAAAGCGAGCCTCTTGTTGAAAGCTCTTTATTAAGCAAAAATAAGCTTTCTAACTTAATATTAACGCCGCATGCTGGCTCATGGACAATGAGTTCATTTGAGCAGGCCAGCTTCAGAGCTTGTGCAGAAATAGTTTCATTTTTT
>JALZUS010000034.1 GCA_023299885.1 Bdellovibrionales bacterium
CTGAAAAATATAAAGTTTATATCTATAGAAAAATCTACAACTCGATAGACTACCCTGAAGCCGCTCAAAAACTAAGGCAAGAAGGCTTAGTTGTAGTAAAAGTTAAAATCTCTAACAGTGGTCAGTTTATAGCCGATGTTCAAAAAGAATGTCCTTTTAGCAGACTTAACAAAGCGGCTAAAAGAACCTTTACTCTTATTGGAAGCTTTAAGCCCTTCCCAAAAGGTTTTAATGAAAATGGTTGGGAAATTACTGTTCCAATCCATTACAACCTAGAGAAACCTTTTAATTAAAAGGCCTGTAATTCTCTGTTACCATTTTTTGTGTTTTTAATGCTAAATCAGCAGCCTGCTCATCTTCTGCAGGCACTACTTCAGGAAGTATTGTGATTTCAGCTAAAAAGTTTTTTTGACCCGCCATATTTAAAAAATGAGGAGCCATAGACATGCTACCATACCAACAAATACTATCTCTATTTTTCTTTGTTACGGGCACACCATCTATAGATTTATAATTAATCACTAGTGGCTTAATTGTTTTCTTAGCATAAAGTGCCGCAGCATAAAGCGGCCTTCTAAATCTTAATATCTCATCTCCATTAGTTGATGTCGCCTCCGGAAATATAAAAACATTAAATCCATCCTCTAAAGCTTGAGTGATTTCAGCAATCTCAGCCCTAAGGCCATGCTTGCTTCTTCGCTCAACAAATAAACAACCCGCACCTTTTACAATCCAACCTAAAACGGGAGTGTCTCGCATTTCTACTGAGGTCACAAAACAGGCCTTTGTTATATGAGATAAAATAAATATATCTATATAAGACATATGGTTGCAGACATATAAATAGTTTTTAGTACTATCTACAGGGTCACCCACAATTTCAACTTTGTAATCTAATATTGTGGCCCCTAGCCAACAACAAATACGAGAAACTATTAATTGTATTTTTCGCCTAGCAATTCTGGGGCGTACCAGTAGCCTTACAAAAAATAATAAAATTAAAAAAAATATTGAAACTGTCACGATAATAACAGATTTAAGGAATTGCCTAATTAGCTTCACTAGTTATCCTGCCATGGCTTAATGTATCTATTAAAATAACTTTGATTTAAATCTGTCATTTTGAGTATTGTAAAATAATCTGTGCAGTTAAAGTGTTTGTCTAAAGCTGGCAATCCCTGCACGGAGGCCCCAGCAGAAATATAAGACTTCATAAGCGGCGGAACCAAACCTACAACACTTTCTATTTGCGACAAGTCTTGTGACTTAAATTGCTCTTCATTGAAAAATAAAAAATCTTTTAACGGATAAATGTTATGAGGGTTTGTTAGTCCTAAAGGCTGAAGCTGCTCTAGCATTTTCATTGCTGTTAGTTTTTCTGTCGTATGAACACTTGTCACACCCATTAAGTAATCAGCTTTTGACTCAACAAGATACCTTGCCAACCCTCTCCATATAAGACTAATACTTGTGCCCGTCCTATAGTCTTCATGGATACAAGCGCGGCCAAGCTCTAATTTAATACCCTCTATAGTTTTAAACTGAGCGAGATCAAACTCAGACTCTGTGTAGAAATTATCTGTAAAGCTTGAACACAGTAAACGGTAGGTACCTACAATAATATTTTTTTCGTTATCGATTAAAATAATATGATCGCCTTTTAAATCATACTTATCAAAATCAATATCTGAAAATTCCATATCAATATTATAAGATTTTTTAAATACAGAATGCCTAAGCTGCAAAACTTCAATAAATTCATCAATACTAGAAACTGTTTTAAGAGTATAATTTTTGAAATCAAAAGAAAATTCAATCTTAGGTTCAAATTTTTTAATCTGCTGGTCTGCAAGCTTTCTCTTAAAAGCCCCTATAGACTGCGAAAGCTTACTATTTAATTTACTGCGAATCATCGAAGGGATAATCTCATAGGCTTGAATTACAAAAAAGCACTTTTATAATAAATTAAAAAATTTGCTCCTTTAAAAGGCTTTAATCTGGAAACTGTGTACTTAATACCTCTAAAAAGTCAGATAAAGCTGAAGACCGTGTAATCAATGAAGGTATATATATTTTTTCTTCCCTTGTATGCATGCCTTCGCCTACAGCCCCCAAGCCGTCTATAGCAAAACATTCTGGGTGAAACATATAGTTAACGTCTGAGGCCCCACCTGAGTACCCCGCTTGAATCGCCCCACCTTCAGTAGTGTTGATAGCTGTCATAAGTTTTTGAGTGAATTCATTGTACTTATCAACATGGCTAAATGCAGGACAGTCGTCAGCAATTTTATATACAGTCTTTGCTTCTTGATTGTTAATATTTTTAGTAAAACTCTTATTAAGTATACTTACTATTTTTTCGTGAGCCTGATCTCTCACCTCGTTATTTATAAACCTAAGGTCAAGTTTTGCCCTCACCAATCCACAAACTACATTATAAGCATCAGCTTCAGACCTCACCGATCCAATATTAATTTTTACACCTTCAAGCTCATCTTTTATTTTGAGTAACTCTTGAAGCTTAAAAGAAAACTCATGCGCGGCGTTTAACTCTTCTCCATTGCAGCGGCCACTATGAGCCTCTATACCTTTTACTTCAATATCGTACCAGCGGTTACCATGTCTTGAGTGAATAATATTTTTTTCTACCGCAGGCTCAAAACCAATAATGACTTTAGATTTAGCGCCTTGCGCTTTTAAATGTTCATGAAACCCTAATGAGCCCACTTCTTCATTAGGCACGCAAACTAAATGTATTTGAAAGTTAGGATTTGGATTATTTTTTAAAAATAATTTTAAAGACATCAAAGCAACAACAATGCCACCTTTGTTATCGATTACACCTGGCCCATAAAACCAATCACCTTCTAATTTTGATGGATAAACCTTATTATTTTCAAGCACAGTATCCGCATGCATAACCAAAGAGAGTACTGGCTTTCTTTCATCTCCATACTTAGCTATTAACAAGGGAGCATACTCTCTATTTTCATGAGGGTAGCTATTAATAGCAAAACCTAGCTGCTCTAGCTCTTTAATAAGAAGCTGCTGCACCTTAAGCACCCCTGGTATATTTTTAGGAGATGAGTCCACACTCACAATTTTTTTTAAGAAGAATAAGCTCTTATCTAACAGAGCCGCTTTATGCGCCCCCCATGGGGCTGGCGTTATCATAGACATAAGCCTTTATAACAAATAAGATACCAGGAAAACAACTGATTATCCTCCAGGAGACTTTTATGAAAGCTATTATTATATTATTAACGCTCGTATTTTTTTCAACTCACTCACAAGCTGAGTCAGCTGTTGTGGCTTGCGATATGCTAACTTTTAGTAGCGATAAAAAGAAGTGCTATAAACAACTTGGCAAAAGCTATATTTCACCAAATGCCATTGCTACTTGTAAAAAAACTAGCTTTGGAAGCGACCAAATCAAATGTCTTTTTAATTCAAAGGATAAAGAAATTAGTGCACAAGAGGCTCAGATATGCGCCAAAGAATCCTTCGGAAGCGACTTAGCTACCTGCATGAAAAACGCTGGGACTTCAAGGTTAGCTAAAACTCCTGTTTATCGTGAGCACAGAAAAACTCCTCCAGCTTACCTATCAGACACTGAGCGATTCAATAGGATAAGAAAATTGGCTCGAACTGTTAGCGCGCAAATTAACAATAGAGAGTATACAAGTGCTAAGGCCAACCTGAGTTTAATACAAGATTTAACAGAAGGGCGATCAGAAAGAGCCCAAGTACCTCAAATACCCCAAAAAGTGAATATCCCCGGGTGGGCTAAGAAACTCAATAAGATTCAAATTCCAAATTAATTATTAAAACAACTTTTTATAAAGACTTATAAAAAGTTGTTTTCTTTCATCCATGTTGGGTCTAAAAATTTAGTCATATAGTTTCTTACACCGTCTGGTAAAATCACTACGCAGTTTTGACCCTCTTTAAGATCTTTAGCTGCCTCGAGTGTAGCTTGAATTGCAGACCCACAAGAGCCACCAACAAGCATACCTTCTTCTTTAATAAGTCGCCTTGCTAATTGAAAAGACTCTTTGTCTGTAGTCTTAACCCATTTATCTACTTGTGAACGATCTAAAACATCAGGAATAAAATCATAACCTATGCCTTCAACCTGATAACCTTTAATTTCAGAAGGGCCAGCAAGTAATGAACCCTCTGGGTCGCCACCAACAATAACAGCATCAGGACATTCATTTTTAATAGCTACGGCTAAACCGCTAATGGTTCCGCCTGTTCCGGCTGTGGCCACAACCATGTCTATTTTGCCACCTAGGTCTTTTATTATTTCTGCAGCTGTACCCTCTACATGAGCAAGCGGATTACTCTCGTTAGAATACTGATCTAAGATATGAGCATTTGGTAATTCTTTTTCAAGCTTTTTTGCAATACTGATATGACTATCTTCATCATCAAAAGCCGCTGATGTTCTTGTCCTAACAATTTCAGCTCCTAAGCCTTCCATAACAAGTTGCTTTTCTTTACTCATTTTTTCTGGCATTACGATAATCACTTTATAACCTAAGACAGCACCAGCCATACATAAGCCAATCCCCATGTTACCACTTGTTGGCTCAATAATAGTATCACCTGGTTTAATGCGACCACTTTCTTGTGCCTTTAATACCATCCTGTAAGCCGGTCTATCTTTTACAGATCCACCAGGGTTTAAGAACTCACATTTAGCATAAACATTACATTTTAAACCTTTTGTAATCTGGTTTAATTTAACCAATGGTGTATGGCCAATCGCCTCTAAAATATTATTAACTAACATGAGTACTCCTTGTAAAAAGATATTTAAAGATAGTTCAGCCATAAAACCAAGGGGTGGCGCAGATCATAAGACTACAGACCAAGATCTTGACTAAAAAGTAGGCTAACTCTACAGCTTATTTTTTTATGAGGCCTAGCTTAACAGAAGTTTAGCTTTTGAGGCTATTCTGCCGATAGCTAGATATGTGTAGAGTTTTTGGATTCAGATCTGTTATTCAAAGCCAAGTTCACCATAGCTTGGTTAATGCAGAAAATGCTTTAGGCTTACAAAGCCAGAAACATCCTGATGGATGGGGTGTTGCCTATTATATGCATGGCTCCCCTCATGTCATAAAATCTGAAATGACAGCCCTGGACGACCAGCTCTTTAAAAGAGTTTCCGGGATTGTGAGCTCTGAAACCGTAGTGGCTCATATTAGAAATGCCACCCAGGGCGATAAGTCCATACTTAATACTCACCCCTTTCAATTTGGCCCGTGGATATTTGCACATAATGGCAATATTAAAAATTGGAAAGAAAAACGCTCAGAGCTTATGGAATTACTTTCTCCAAAGCTTAAGCGATTTGTATTAGGTGATACAGATAGCGAGTTTTTGTTTTTCTTAATACTGACACACTTAGAGGCTTTTTCTGGCCACTTAGCACAAACCAGTCTTTCTAATTTAGCCGAGGCTACAAAGTCGGCCATGAAAGAGCTTACCTCTATTATCGGGCCAGTAAGTGAAATTGATAATGGGGCTAATACAGAAACTTACCTTACTTTTATCATGACTGATGGCCATAGGATGCTAGCTCACCATGGCGGTAAAAATTTAAACTACAGTACACATAAAAGCTTATGCCCAGAGCGCGAAACCTGCCCTAGCTTTGCAAAGTCGTGCGAAAACCCTGCTAAGCAAGGCGAACGTGTTAATCATTTAGTATTTTCTAGTGAGCCCCTCTCAGGGCAAAATATCTGGAACCCAATGAAGCCTGGTGACATTATTGGTGTTGATGCCCAAATGAAGCTTCATTTTTATAATTCAGAAGTTTAGGCCTACAAATCTAATAATGATGATGGCTCGCTAGCTTCTAATTCTGCTGCTTTTGTTTTTGCATAAGAGATAATAAAACCTGCTGCCGCAGAGCTTAAACCTTTTCTAACTGCTTTTTTCTTTTTGCTATCTTCAGCCTGTAAACCAAAACACAGATCGCTGTTTAAGCTAAATGATCCAATTTCTTTTGTGTCTGACAGTCTATTGATTGTAGCTTCACCTGTTAAAAATGCGATTTGGTTACCTTCAGCATCGTATATATTACGCTGGCCATCGTTATAAACCTTAATAGAGCCTACTAAGTTATCTAATTTTGATCTTTTAAAGCTTTTTCCATCTTTCTGAAACCACTCTACGTCTTTTGAGTAAACATTAACGGCTTCAACAACTCTTTTTTTAGGCTTAGAAACAAACTCTATACGCCCTACAAGGCTGCTATTACTATTTTTATCACTATAAATAAGCCCTTTATCTGAAACACGACCCGCCTTATGACCAAAACCACTTTCACTAAACTCTGTAAAACTGCAATCAGCAAAAGCGACAGGCGTATAAACTGCAGATACAGCAAGCGAGCATAGTAATTTAATAAGTCTTTTTTTAAGTTGAATTGTTTTTAGCATAATTATTTTCTCCGTTTACACCTATTTAGAAGGCAAGAGCCGGGCCAAACTCAAATCAAAACAGCGCCACCCTTATCAGTTTGAGACGTTTTCGCTGTTTATAAAAATGTAAAAAGTGACAATTTGCGGCCACCACTGGTTTTTACACATTTTAGGGTACTGGCAACAGGTTAGCTACACTTCTTTTTTCTTTAATAATTTTAAACAGTTAACCCCATTTTCATAGTCGGCACGCTGTTAGCATTACTAATCTGTAAGGGAATTGAACAAAAAGAGGACGGACTATGAAAGATTTAAAAAACATATTAACAGCAGCTTTATTAGCATCAGCTTTATTCACAGTAGGTTGTGGCGAACAAGGTTTAGAAGGTTTATCTGAAGCTTCTACAGGAAGTAACTCAGGCAGTACATTATTATCAGAAATTGATGATGTATTAGTAGATGAGTTACTTGAAGGAGTAATAAGCAGTAACACAGTTAATGTTACAGGATCTGTTTACCCAGGATTACAAATGACAATGGGTTTTCAAAGTTCTTCAACTGGAGCGATTCAATTAACATATAATGACAGCCGATGTACTAACGGAGTTTGTACTCTTCAGTACACAACTGGATCTAACGCTGAAGAAACTTTACTAAATCAGTTTTTAGTAGATAACAGCGGTCGACAAGGTTATCACGCTGTTTTAGAAGGTTCTTTCGGAGCTATCGTAATCGTATTAGATCAGTTTTCAGATTTAGGTGACGGAGCTGGTATCGAAAATATTTCTGGCGGAAGCATTTGGATGAAAAACTTTGCAACAGGCTTAAGCGTAGCACCGCATCCATCAAACACAACGGCTTTATGTGCAGCTAACCCAACTTTTAATGCACTCTTTTGCCAAAGCACTGCAAGACCAAGATGTTGGCAGATTGATGGCAACGGAACACAAAGCCCATATGACTGTCGCCCATGGCCTGTAGAGCATGCAAGAAATACTCGAGTAGCTCCTGAAGAAATGAACGATGACTTTAGATCTTTATACCCAGACGGATCAGGCTACACAAAATTAGGTGACTTTCA
>JALZUS010000035.1 GCA_023299885.1 Bdellovibrionales bacterium
GGCGGAAGAATGCCAGCATCTGTTAATACAAGCACTTCAGCTCCAACAAGAAGAGTTGAAAGGCCGAGTACTTATCGCCGTACGCCGCCTGTTAGTAGTGAGACAGGTAGAGGACAAGCTCGTGGTGGTAACCGCCAAGCTGTACAGCAAACAGTAAGTCAGTGTAGTGGAGTTATTCAAGAAACTCGTGTTGATGTTTACGGTACAAACCAAGACGAAGCTATTAATGAGCTCTGTACATCAGCGGAATATACAGGTCGTAGGTGTGCTTCTGATAGAAAAAGCCAAAGAGAATGTATTAATCAAGCTAATGTTCTTGTAGATAAGAAAAGATTAGAACAGTTAGAGGATGAAATTGAAGATTTAGAACTTGATATTGAGTACGCTCAGCAAGATATAGAGTATGAAATAGAAGATCTTCAAGAAAACGGTAGTCGTAAATCAACTCAGGCTAGTGGTAAAGCAAGTAAGAATTCAGGTAGCTCAACAACTGATAAAGTATTAGCTATTGGTGCTCCAGTATTAGGTGGAGTTTTAGGTTACCTTGCTGGTAAAAATCAAGTTGAAAAAATTCAAATTGGTAACGAGCGTTTAGGTTTTCCGACAAACCCAAGTGTAGGAAATATTGCAACTTATAGCGCGCTTCAGGGTGCAGGTATTGGTGCATCCGTTATTAATACAGCGCTTAGCCGTGGCTCATCAGCTTGTGGTGGTGGTGCTTATGGAAGTGGTGCTAATGGTGTTTATAGCCAAGGCTTCCCTTTTATTACTGGTGGTAACGGAATTACTGGTTACGGAAATATTGGAATTGGTAATCAGGGTGGAATACCACCTTATGGAATTAATCCTTATACGCAGATTGGCTTAGGTGGAAACCCATTTATTAACGGTCAGCTTGGTGGAAACCCACTAGGCATTGGCGGAGGTTTCGGTAGTCCAGGTTTTGGCGTTGGTGTTAATGGCGGCTTCGGTGGCCCAGGTTTTGGTAACACTGGCTTTGGCGGTGGTTTCGGCAGCCCAGGTTTTGGCGTTGGTATAGGCGGCGGCTTCGGTACTCCAGGTTTTGGTAACACTGGCTTTGGCGGTAACCCGTTTATTAACGGTCAGCTTGGTGGAAACCCACTAGGCATTGGCGGTGGTTTCGGCAGCCCAGGTTTTGGCATTGGCGGCGGCTTTGGTACTCCAGGTTTTGGTAACACAGGCCTTGGTGGAAACCCATTTATTAATGGTCAGCTTGGTGGAAACCCACTAGGCATTGGCGGCGGTTTTGGTACTCCAGGTTTTGGTGGAACGGGCTTCGGTGGTACTGGCTTTGGTAATGGACAGTTTGGTGTAAATGGTCAGTTTGGTTTAGGGAGTCAGCAGCAGCAGCAATTTGCTCAGCAGTTACAGGCCCAGCAACAAGCACAAATAGCTTTTCAGGCCAACCAACAGCAAGCAGCTCAAGCAGCAGCGAGTATTCAATCGTTGCAACAAACACTTAATCAGCAGCTAGCACAAATTTATAGTACTAGTGGAATTGGTGGATTTTCAAATGGTGGTACTTTTGGATTTAATGGTGGTTTAAACTTTAATGCGGGCATTGGGTTTAATAGTGTACTACAATCGCCTACGGGTACTATCACTACGCCAGTAGGCTTGGGTGGGTTACCAGCATCTACAGGTTTTGTGAATGGCACTATACCAACAACGACAACAACTCCGACTGGAATAGTAAATCCAAACATTCAGTTTAATACTCGATGATTATTTAAAGAGTAGTAAATAAAAAAAAAGAGAGGTTTCGGCCTCTCTTTTTTTTATTGAATCTAATTAAAAATTTCGTTCCAACCTTTGTAAATATCTTCAAAGTCATTAGAGAGCCAAGGTGAGGTTTCGCTATTACAAGCTTTGCGTCCATAGGCTGTTTCAACTTTGTACTTAGTGTCTGCAATACGAAAGCAGTCTGTAAGAATTGTTAATTTAGAAATAGGTATCATTGTTTTCTTATTGGCACTACTCATTCGATATATGTATATCTCTTCTTGTGGTGCAATCAAAAAAGACCACTCACATTTTCCCCTTTGCTTAATGGCGCCACAATCTTTTCTATAGCCTTTGTAAAAGAAAGTAGATGGCCTTCCTTTTATATATGTTGGAGACACGCCTGTCTTCCAGATATACTTTAAGTTAACAGCCGATTCAGGTACTAAGGTGATAATATTATAAAGTTCATTAAATGGTTTCATGGTAGCTGTATTATTAAGCTCAATACCTAATGCGGCTGTCTTTTCAGTATGTATTACATTCTTTTCTGGACCAGTTAATATATCAAATTTAATATCTGTATTTTTTGGTACTAGATAGTGTTGGTCAGCATTAGTGGTATTAGTAAGCAGTGTCTCCTCAATAGTTATGTCTGCTATTAAATGTTTTCTGTGCTTTCGGTAGTAGTTTGTGAAAAGCTTTGTGTGGAAGCCAGATTTTGTATGAAAATTTTTATTAAGTTTAGAGATGCTTTGATGAATAAAAAAACTATTAGATCGGGAAGTGAGCTCATTTCCTGAATAAGCCAAAACTATGCATTGATGAAAGTCTTTATTGTCAGCAACTGTATATAGGTTTCCAAGTGTGAGTTCATTAAATCCTTGTTTGATCCTAGGGCTCAATTGGTTGCCGCAACTAAATCTATAGCTACTTGTATTATTTGGATTTATAATTTGTAAAGATTGGTCAGGAGCCATTAAAAGGCTACCAGTATCTTTAGCCTTAACTTTTAATTGGCGCTGAGTTTCAAGAGAAAACTTAATCTCTTTATCTATTAATGAAAAGGTATGAGAATCATCATTTTTATTTGTAGCCTCAAAAAAGAAGTTGCAAAAAGCTTTATTTCCTAAAAAAGAAGGTACTAGTAATCCTTCTGGTAATATAGAGATTAAGCTAAGCTTTCTTTTTAGCTTAATCTTAAAAGTTTTTTTATATTTTATTTCTGTTTCTATGCCTATACCGTTGGTACATATAGCTTTTGTTGTTAAAGAAGTATTTTTCTCTGTAATATTACCAAAATCTAAATAGCTATTTTCATGAAGAAAAGAGCTATGTTCTGTAAAGCTGAAGCGAGCTTCTTCTGACACAATATCTGGCTCAACTAAAGATAATTCATTTCTGCTAAAGCTGTCTCCGCATGCCGTTAGTGCTAATATTGATATTAATAAACCTATAAAATTCTTCATGGCATTCTCCTTGTTTGTTTAATCATTTATCTGTTGTCTTGTTTGGATTAAAAATCTTTTGAATGAGAGCCTTTTTGGCTTTGGCTATAAGAATAAGCCACTGTCCCGACGATTAGCCCGGCACCAAGTAGTAGCCATTTGTTTTTCTTTTTTTTATGAACTTTATATTTTTCAAAACGATTAAGACTAGTATCGTCTTTAAAAAGTTCTTTAAAATTTTGATTTTTTTGCATATTACAATCTTTATGATATGCAATTTTAATATTTTCTGGATTTAGGTAATTTTGTTCTGCTAGGCTGCAGGATTTACTGACAAAAGCCCTCTTTCTGTATTCTAGTGTTTTAAGGCCATCTAAATTTGTTACTACAGAAGCAGGCATATACTTATTACTTATGAGTGTAAGTCTAAACAAAGTATTTTTAGGAACCTGAATAGTTGTTCCTGTTTGTAAAACACCATTAACTAAAAATTGAGCTTCAGTGCTTATAGCCGACATATCATAGGTAATAGTGTTATCTTGGTTGTTGAACTGAAGATAAACATCTTGCCATTTTCCCGAGTTATCAGGGTCTATGGTGGATAGCTTTTTGGCAGCTGAGGCGATCATATTTCTGTATATACTTGTCCAGTCGGCACTATGTTTATAGCTAAGTACTTTTTTAAGCTTATTGACGGCTTTGTTGTAGTTGCCAGACTGATAGAAATTATTAGCCTCTGTGAATGCTTTTCTGAGTTTCTTTTGTGCTGCAGGCTTTACAGGTGCATTTATATAATAATCTGTAAAGCTTTCAAGCTCGTAAGACTCTAAGATTTGTGTTTTATAATTTTGAGGAATTAAATTTTGTGGCGATAATAATATTGCAGCATTAGAGTAGCGGCTAAAAGTAATTAAAAATAAAATTTTTATAATAAGTTTCATAAATTTTCCTTTACTCAAATATAATTCGTTTTGCGGGTTTGTTTTGATGGGCTAGTTCGGTACTTTTATTTGTTTTGGATTTTATTGTAATTTTAAATTTTTTGTTTACTGAAACGATTTGCTTAACCATGCTTTCGGGGCTTAAAACAGCAATAATAGTGGAGTCTACAGGGCTTTTTAAAAGCCGAATATTTTTTACCAGCAACTTAAACATCGGATCTTCACTTTTAGACCTGTCTGCATAAAGATCGACATAGCCAAAGTCACCAATGATATCATTTAATGATTCTGGGTTAGCGACTTCTATTGGTATTAAGACAAAGCCCTTAGGTATAAAGGTATCGACCGAGGTGTTAACTTCAGGCTTCTTTTTTTGTTTTTCTGTTAGTACGACTTTGTTAATAAAACTTAATAGTATAATACAGCAAAAGGCTATATATAAAAAATGCTGCTTTTCATTAATTAGAAATAATATTTTCTCTTTATTCATTTTATTGTCTCCAAATTTTTAAGAGTAAAATTATTAAGATGATTAGTTTTTAATGCATGTATCATTGATAAGGTAAAAAACACGATAGTGATCTGAGTTGTAATTAATAATGCTAGCTGTATAGCTAAGAAGCCTTTTTGAGATGGTAAATCCAATGTTTCTCCTTTTTAATGTTTCTAGCTGAGCAAGAGATAGTGAGAGATGTAGATCTGACGCCAGAAATTTTATTGGCAAAAAGTATAGCTTTGTTTTGTTTTTTAAGCTTAGCGTAGATGTGGCTGGTCGAAACTCTTGAAAAATTTTGGCTTGGAAAGTACTCGGGTGATTTTGTATGCGCATGTTTTACTTTTAATGAAAATCCTGGCGATTTGTTTTTTAAAATAAAGGCTTCTTTTTTTAATGTTAAGACGGCTTTAATAAATTGTGACTTAGACTTTATGCGTGCTGAGGTAATGATGGACTGCTGGACAGCTGATAAAGCCAACTGTTGTAGCGTAATAGATTTTAGCTCTGCTTTTAGCGTGGCAGTAAGGCCATAGGCTTGAGCAGCAATAGATGCGGCAAGTTTTGCTTGTGTGATTTTTCTCTTTAGTCGTAATGCTCTAGCTTTTGGGTTGAGGTCTGTTAGCTTTTTAATCTCTGTAGAGATAATTTTTTGAGCTTTTAATGAATTAGTATAGCAAGCATAAGAAAGCCTGAGTTTAGTGGACATGTCTGCACTAATGCTAATAGCTGAAAACAGTATTAAAAGCATGAGTGGCAATAAAAAAATAAAAGAAATTAGAATGAGTCCTTGTTGATTATTGATCATAGTTTCTCCAATGTGTTGCTGTAGCTGTATCTTTTATTAGAAAAGACCCAGCTGATATTTGTCGTATAGCTTTTTGAATAATTAAGTTCTGCTTTTGTAACTTTTCCGAATGGTGTGCCAATTTTTATTTGCGATAACAGCTTTCTTTTGCAAACAGATTTATTCTCCTGTTGGGCCATGCAAATATTGGCTTCGTAAAGTGAGAACTGAATCCAGTAATCAGCATAAGTAAAGTAAATGGCTTGTGCTGTAAATAAAATGAGAAAAGTTAAAAGTGGGACGGCTATTAAAAACTCAATAAGAATTTGCCCTTGATTATTTTTTTTCACGAGCGGCGCCAGATACAAAGTCGCTGAGATCTCTCTTTTTATAATGGCTTTTATCTATCCTGTCATAGCGGACGTTTGCTTTTTTACCGCGCAGAGAGTAATTGATTTCTGTGAATTTTCCTTTAACTGTTTGATTGACGGCCCTAATGACGCCAATGGATGCGACAGCCATAAGTGCAACAAGTATTAGGTACTCAACTAAGCTTTGTCCTTTATTATTTAATATATTCATATGTAACCTCCGTTAATAGAAGGAGTGCAAATTGATTTTTTTGGAGGCGCTGTAGAGCTTGATGTGGTTTATTGTATTAATCCGTAATAGGAATATATTTTCTGTGTTTAGTAAATAAAAAAAAAGAGAGGTTTTGGCCTCTCTTTTTTTTATTGAATCTAATACTGTAAAGACTAACGCTTCTTTTTAGCCTTCTTTTTGGTAGTTTTTTTCTTAGCTACTTTTTTAGCAGCCTTCTTTTTGGTAGTTTTTTTCTTAGCTACTTTTTTAGCAGCCTTCTTTTTGGTAGTTTTTTTCTTAACCACTTTCTTCTTAGTAGCCTTCTTTTTAGTAGCAGCTTTCTTTTTAACTGCCTTCTTTTTAGTAGCAGCTTTCTTTTTAGCGGCCTTCTTTTTAGTGGCAGGCTTTTTCTTGGCCACTTTCTTTTTAGCAGCAGGCTTTTTCTTTTCAGTCTTCTTTTTAGCAGAAGCTTTTTTCTCAGCTTCCTTTTTCTTGGCAGCCGCTTTTTTCTCAGCTTCCTTTTTCTTGGCAGCTGCTTTTTTCTCAGCTTCCTTTTTCTTAGCAGCTGCTTTTTTCTCAGCTTCTTTTTTTGCTGCCATTTTCTTAGCTAAAGCTTCTTCTCTAGCAGCGGCTTTAACAGCGTCTTTGGCAGCTTTTTTAGCTGCTCTTACAGCCATTTTTTCTGCTTTTTTGTCATCTTTTCTTTTGGTAACAAGGCTTGCGAGTATAGTGTAAGCTTCTTTTTGTAAGTCATGGTCAAAAACAAATCTGTAAAAGCCTTCTACTTCTGGCATTTTTCTGAATTTTTTAAGTGAAGAGGGTATAGCCTCAAGTGCGCCTTCAGTTTTTTTAGAGTCGTCTTGTGCCTTTTTCTTGCGAGCCATATATTCTAATCCTTTTTAAGAGCGGTTTAGCTACGGCCTCTATAGGCCTGAGACTCTATATATCAATAACTAAGCCTGCTGTTAAGGCTGTTTAGTGCTTAAATGGATATAACGCAATATGTGGAGCTCTTTTATGGGGGCCCTTTTTGCCTCAGAACCTGATAATTTCTTTATATGCAAATATTAGATGGTAAAGCCTGCGCAGCAGAGCTTAAAAGTAAAATTAAGGTTTCGGTAGACTCATACATTGCTACCCATGGTAGGCCCCCAGGGCTTGCCGTTATCATTGTTGGTGAAAATCCTTCTAGCCAAGTTTATGTAAAATATAAGCTACGTGCTTGTAAAGAAGTGGGTATTTTTTCAGAAAAATATGAGCTTCCGACAAGCGCAAGTTACTCAGAAGTTGAAGCTGTTATAGAAAAGCTTAACCAGCAAGAGAATATAGACGGCATACTTTTGCAGCTGCCACTGCCAGATGGCTTATGCTCTCAAACATTAATTAATAAGATTAGTCCCTTTAAAGATGTAGACTGCTTAACTACAGAAAACTCAGGCCTCCTTTGGTCAGGGCAGGTAAGGGTGAGCCCGTGCACACCTCAAGGGATTATAGAGCTACTTAAATATTATAATATTAAAATAGAAGGACAGAGGGTCGTTGTTATTGGCCGTAGTGCAATTGTTGGGCGACCCATGTTTGAGCTTTTACAAAAGCAAAATGCAACGGTAACTCTTTGTCATTCTAAAACTAAAAACCTTTCGTATGAAACTAAGCAGGCTGACATAGTTGTTGTAGCAGCTGGAGTGCCACATATGTTAAGTGATAGTGACTTTAAAGAAAGTGCTGTTGTTGTGGATGTGGGTATCCATAAAACTGAAAATGGTCTTGTTGGCGACGTTGTGCCGCTTTCTAATGTAGCTTACGCATCGCCTGTGCCAGGTGGTGTTGGTCCCATGACAATAGCTTGTTTATTAAAGAATACATTAAAATTAGCGGAGCAAAAATGAGCGCATCAGACGACAAGAAAACACCACTTTACCAATCTCATGTAGATTTAGGGGCTAAGATGGTCCCTTTTGCTGGCTATGAAATGCCAGTTTCATATAAAGGTTTGCGTGAGGAGCATAATAACACTCGTTCTAATGTTGGCTTATTTGATGTGTCACATATGGGTGAGTTTAGAGTTGTAGGTCCTCAAAGTTTAGAGTTTTTGCAATATGTAACAACTAACGATGTCGCTAAGCTTAAAAAAGGAGAAGCGCAGTACTCTCTGCTTTTAAACGAGAAGGCCGGCGTAGTTGATGACCTTATTATTTACTGTGTTGAAGAAAATAAAAATTACTTTTTATGCGTAAATGCTTCTAATGCTGATAAAGATTTTAAGTGGCTCACAAAATTAAATACTTATGATTGTGAACTCACTAATGAGGGTGATGAGTGGTCGCAGATTGCTGTACAAGGCCCAAAAGCCTTTAGTTTATTAGAGGCTATTTATGGTAGCGCTATTTCAAAGCTTAAGCCTTTTAACTTTGATAATTTTGAAGCTGAAGGAATAAGTATTATTTTTGCAGCAACAGGCTATACAGGTGAGCCTGGTGGAGAGATCTTTGTTAAAAATAATGATGCTAAAAAATTATGGGATTTACTTTTAGATAAAGGCCAGCAGTATGGTGTTGCGCCAGTAGGCTTAGGAGCTAGAGATACGCTTAGGATGGAGATGCGTTATGCTTTGCATGGGCAAGAAATCTCAGAAGAAAGGCTTATCGTAGGGGCTGGCTTAGGATGGGTTATTAAACACCAAAAAGGTGATTTTATAGGTAAACAGGCTTATGTGAATGCTAAAGAAAAGGGCGCTATAGAAAAGCTCTCATGCTTTAAGCTAAAAGAGCCAGGCATCCCTAGGGCAGGTTATAAGCTTATAAATGAGGCAAAAGAAGTTATTGGAGAGGTTACAAGCGGTACTTTATCGCCAACCCTTAATGTTGGTATTGGTATTGGTTATATTGCGGCTGACCAAGCCGTAGTAGGAAATGAAATCTTTGTACAAATTCGAAATAAGAGTGTAAAAGCTATTGTTGTAAAGCCGCCATTTATTGAGAAATAAAGGCTTATAAGGAGTTTAAAATGATGAGAGTCCCTGAGGAAAATTATTATACTAAAGAGCATGAGTGGGCCTATGTTGACGAAAATATCGTTACAGTAGGTATTACAACTTATGCGCAAGACTCTTTAGGTGAGGTAGTTTATGTTGAGCTTCCTGATGAAGGTCAAAAAGTAACTCAAGCTGAGCCTTTTGGTGTAGTTGAGAGTGTTAAGGCTGTGAGTGATTTAATTGCTCCTGTTTCTGGCACAGTGATAGACGTAAACGCTCTTGTTAATGAAAATGCAGGTATTCTTAACGACGACCCTATGAATGATGGGTGGCTTGTACGTATTGAGATGGATACAGAGAGAGAGCTTGCTAGTTTAATGCGCGCTCCAGAGTACAGAAAACTTATAGAAAAATAAGTTTATTGAATTTATATAAAATGCAGTTTATAAAACTGTATGCCGTAATGCTTCTGTGGTGGAATTGGCAGACACGCTAGACTTAGGATCTAGTGCCGAAAGGCGTGGGGGTTCAACTCCCTCCAGGAGCACCAATTTTTAAATGTCCATGAAGGACAAAAGATTACAAATAAAAAAAGCTTCCTTTATGGAAGCTTTTTTGCGTTAAGGTTCTAATTACTCAATAGTCGTTTTTTCGTTAAGTCCCCAGTTGTAATCGTAGTACTTAATTTCTTTTTTGGGGTCTGTATTTAAAACTTCATTAGAAAGATCACTGTTGTTAATAATGTAGTGAGCGATAAAGCTTTTTACATCAGTATACTTACCAGAAGTATCATTAGCAAAATCATTAGCATACCATTTGAAAATTTGGCTAAGGCTTAAGGCTTTATTATCAGTACTTACATATTCTTGTTGGTTTACATAAAACTGGCTTGTTTCATCAAGTTGTATGTCTAAAGTTTTAGAAGCAAAGGCTTGGTTTAATAAAGGTGGACAGCCCACTGAAGCACAGTTAACAGCAAAGTGAATTCTTGCATCTTTCATAGGAATAAGAATATCTTTTTCAACTTGGTTTAAAGTGAGTTCTTCGCCTGCAATAGTCCAAGTTGGTGCATCCCAAACAGACCAATCTAAAGGTAGCCCGTTGGAACCTTTAACATTACGTATGCTTTTTTTGTACTCTGTGTTTTCATTTTGAATTTCAAGGTAGTTTGATAAAATAAGCTCGATTGTCATTATATTATAAGCGTTAATATAAAAAGCTTTTTTCTGGTCATTAGTAGAAAAGCTATCAACTTTTGTATTGGCGAATGCATCTAAAACAGAGCATAAGCTTTGTCTGTCTTTAGCGTTCAGAAACCAACTTTGGTATTTTACAAACCCATTAGGTAGGCTGTCTGTACTATCAAGTGGAGTTACATAAGTTGATAGCAAGGATGTAATTTTTTGCTCTGTAGACTCAGAATATGTTTCGCCACTATTAGCAAGGCCTTCACAAATACCTGATTTATCAGGCGTTGCCACAGCAATAGACTCAGCAGCTGTAGTTGAACTTTGTGGGCTTGGATTGAGGTTAGTGCTAGTTATATTTGTGTATTGGTGTCCTCTGTTGCTAGGGGAGCAATTTGTCAGAAAGCTAAGTACAGATAATGCGATTAAAATTTTAAATAATTTCATAAACGTTCTCTTTTCTTTAGAAGTACTTAATTGTTGTTCAATAACCATTCCAATAGGCCAGTGGGTTTAAGTGGGGCTGAAAGCTTCTCACGTTATTTTTAATGTAAAATATATAGCCGGTGACATATTTTTTTACTTTGTAAAGAAAGTCTAAATAACTATTTTAAACTGAGGGCCTTAAGGCAATTCACGTGGGCCGCAGGTGAAGTCTCTAGTTTTAAGTAGTCATTATAGAGGCTGCTAGCATCAGATTTATCATTGTCAGATATTTTCTTTTTAGTTTTGTAGAGATAAATCATTGCAGGAATACCAAGAGTAGAAAGCATTGCGGAAATAATTACTTGCTCAGAAATGGTCTCAACTGTCGTTGCCACGGGTACGGTAATTGCGACAGAGACAACAGAAACAGTAAAAGCGCTAAAATTTGATTTTAACGTTATTTTTTCAATCTTATCTTTTTTTTGTTTTGGCGATAGTAATTGGGAAGTAATGTTGTTGCTTAAATCAAAAACGATATTTTTTGAGCGACCAGTTGAAGAGTCACGGCTGTACTTTGTTTTGTCTAGGCTAAGGTTCCTTAGCTTTTTAATAATTGCCGTATAAGAGCCTTGAAAAGCTGTGGATGCCGTTGCTCCGGCAAAGATGCCAAAAGCTATTGTCATGGGATCAAAGGTAATAGGCATGCCAGATAGGTGTGCGGCAACATGCTTAACGATGGCAATGAGGCCTAAGAATACAGTAGCTTCTTTAACCCAGTATTTTACTACATATTCAGTAGCAGACGTTGGCTTAGATTTATCAACTCTAAAAATTCCATGATAGCTTTGCCAGTCTAAGTACTGCTGGTTAAAAACCTGAAAAGCTCCAGAGATTAAGCCTGTTGTGGCGCCTACAGAGGCGGCTACGGTCCAAGGGATGTCATTGCCAAGCTTGTACATGGCAAGTCCTACTACAGCTCCATTGCTTATCATTCTAAAAATAGAGAAGGTGCTATTGATACGTTGGTTAAGAGAAGTTTTAGCAGCTTTGTGTCTGTAAATAGTGTCTTTAGGCACAGTTATGTATCTAAAGCTCTTTTTACTTTTAAGCTTCCTGTTAAACCATTTAGATCTCTCTGCAGATCTTTCATTATCTTCACTAATAAAAGAGGCGTAGCTACTAGGTATGTTGTTAGCCTCACTATAGCTTATTTCTTTTTGTATAAGTTCAGCGAGCTGATTGGCCGAAGCTAGATTGTCCTGTGCACTAAATACTTCTATTTGTGTTTCAAGCCCATTGTCATGATGGAGGCTTATGCTAAATTCTTTCTTAGGCTCTTCTTGGGCAAAAGCTTTGTTGGTAAATGAGTTGAGGCTGCAGAACACAAATAAAAGCAGGGCTAGCAGGTTTTGCCAAAGAGCAATCCTGCAGCTGTAAAGAGATGGCTGAAGTTGAGTTGTACGCATTAAAAGACATATTAATGGAAACGATTGTTTTCGTCCATAATTTATCTTGTTGGTTCTGGCTTTATTGTTCTTGTTAAGTATTTTGTTTTTTATCTCAAAATAAAGGGAGGTATGTATAATTTACATGGACTCTCGTGTTAGTGGTTAAGTTTATTATTAGAATTACTTATGGCACATAATTAAAATCAAAAAATAAAAAAGGGTAGTTTTAGTATATTATTTGCTTAGATTTTTGACGATTTATTTAGCTTAGGCTTAAGAGAATTTTTTTTAAATACATAATTAAGTTTATGTGAAAGAGTTTTTCTTGGTTTTTGTATTGTTTTGAAACGATAAAGCTGCGAGCGCAAACCCATTGCCTTTGAGTATTTAAGATAAAATGTAATATCTTTTTACAGGACCTTAGTTTTGTACTTTTTAATACAGTTTTAACGCTTTTAATTTGATCTCACCCGGCACAGTGCTTGCTTTATATATGTGTAACAAGCAAACAAAGGAAGTAACCATGTTAAGTAGTACGTTAGTGAAGGTCGGTTTTTTAAGTGCAGCATTATTTTTAACTGCATGTGGGCAAGACTTTGCCTCTGTATCAGAGTCAAGATTAGCCTCAAAAACTTTAGAGGTATCAGAAGCAGTTAAAGAAGCAGAAGCTTCAATGCTAAAAGTAGAAGTAGCTATGGCAGAAGTAGATCTGCAGAGCATAGATTCTATTATAAGCGAAGTTGATGATAGAGCAGATGGTGCAAATATTTTTAACCTCAAGTCTCGTTTGGGTGACATTAAAGATATATTAGAAGGTCAGTTAACACCAATTATTGGTAATATAGGTGGCGCCGGTACAGATTTAGAGGGCTTAAGAGAAGAAATTATTCTTCATATTAGTACTTTAGATCCTAGTGTAGCAGTAGATGCGAGCACTATTGAAAGATTAGAGAGTCTTCTTGAAAAAATTAATGACTTACAAACTAGTTTAGCGAATTCTGCAGCAGGGTTAATGGGTCAATTAGATTTTATTGACGATATGCTTGATAAAGTTGTTGATAAAGTAGTTGGCGCAATTGGTATTTTTAACCCTTTAGGTTTACTTATTAAGCCAGTACTTAACGCTATAAAAGATGTAATAGCTGATAAGATAAAGCAGCCATTAGCAGATTTAATTACTAAAGGCTTTGGTGCTGTAGGTAATATAGGAGAGCTTATCTAAAATTTATATATTACTTCTTTGAATGTACTTAATAAAAGCAGACCTTATGGGTCTGCTTTTTTGTTATCGTGTTTAAGATTATTGTAAAAACTATAAGAAGGCTGATAGAACCAGTATTTGTCCCTTTTTTTTGATAGAATCCTAAAAAAGGATGGGCGGCATGAAACCAGTATTTAAAGGCTTATTACTATTATCATTGTTAGTGGCTAATAGTGCTGAAGCTAAGATTAAAATAAAAAATGATGCCTTAAGAGATTTGTATATTAGAGAGGCCACTGTTTGGGAGCAACCAAGCTGGATAGATGATAAATATAAATTTAGTGATGAGCTTGATATACTGAGTGGGTCGAAGTTGCCAACCATGCTAAGTGAATACTCCAAAAATGAAGTTTACTGTATTATTGATGAAGAGCATGCAGTAAAAACAACATCTGGAAAGACGCCTAAGTTTTTCTGTCAGCTTTTAGATACTAACAGTGAAAATATATTTTATAGAGTCTTTAAAAAAAATGGTGAGAAACAAAAGATAAAAGTAAAGTACGGTGTTGATAACCCAGAGGTCTTTTCTGAAGTTGTAGGTACTCGCCTTTTATGGTCATTAGGATTTTATGCAGATCAAGTTTATTTAGTAGATAAAGTAAACTGCTTAGGATGCTCTAGAGACCCTTTTCGTGAAAAGTATATTGATAAGACAACTCGTATTAAACCTAGAGTTTTTTCTCCTACAGCTATTGAAAAAAAAATAAGTGGAGAAGAAATTATTTATATTGGTGATAATAAAAAAATAAAAAAGAGTGGCTGGAGTATTAAAGAGCTTACTCAGAATAAAACTCAATTTGATAATAAGAAATATAGATCGCAATTGGTCAGGAGGGATGCACTAAGGCTTTTAGCTGCATTGATGGGTCATAGTGACACAAAGAATAATAACCACAGGTTAATTTGTGACTCTAAACGCAACAACAAGGGTTATTGTCGTGGTAATATTAAAATGCTTATTCATGATATAGGTACTAGTTTTGGCCATACCTCTTTAGGCTCTGTCGTAAGGACTCAACGCATTAGTAAATTGGAGTTAAGCCGATGGAAAAAAAGAAAAGTATGGAGTGATGCTAAGAATTGTATTCCAAAAGTTGGGCTATTAAGAAGCCATGCCTCTTACTATAAAAAGCCTATAACTGAAGAAGGCCGCCTTTTTCTTGCTAAATTATTAAAAGGATTTTCCTCTGGAGATATGGGTGAAAAGAGGGTCTTGGATTTATTTAGATCAGCAAGAATACATTTGTATGGTGACTCAGCTGAAGACTGGGCTTCTGTTTTATTAGAAAAGATTGAAGCTGTTTTGTACCCTATGGGTAAAAATAGGCTTTCTTTTAAATGCCCTAAGAGTTCTAACTAGCTATACCTTGGTTTGGATATCGCGCCTTTTGTCGGGGCTCTCTAGTTAAAAGTAGAGTACACATCTTTATCAAAATCTAATGTAATTAAGTCTAATCATATAAAGCATGGAGGCTTAGTTATGAAGAGTTTATTTATATTAATATTATTTATTTCAACAAATGTGATGGCTTATAATCCAGAACCAGCTTTTTGTAACAGAGATTATCTTAAAAATACAGAAATAGATTTTCCTAATGAAGGGTTGCATAGAGCTCATGTTTATCAGTTAGGCTCATTAACTTTGGCAGGTTTGGCAGTAGGTCATTCAGATACTGATTCTGTTGTGCGGTTAGCAAATACATTTTCTGAAGCTAACCAATCTCAAAACTATTGCACTTGGTATTTTAATAAAGGCAATGCAGATGCAGAAATGGCTTTTAATCACCATTATGTATCTAGCCCAATGTTTAAGTCGCCTAAAATTGCAGAGCAATATAGAGAGCGTCTTGAATATATGTTTTTAGGTAAAGGGGAAAACACCATTGGGTCGTGTGCTGTAAACCAGAACTATATAGCTATGGGTTGTAATGGACAAAAGCATAGAGGGCCTTCAGTTTTTGCAATGTTTTTATCTTTTGCAGGGTGTAGCCCTGAGTCAGCCACGAAAATTGCTAATAAAACTTGGAATAAAAACTTTGTTCCTAAAAAAACAAGGACTGCTATAGCTAAAGTAGGTTGGGATTTTGGAAATGAAAATCCAGAGCTGAGATATATGCTCCAAAGTTTAATGTTAGATTAGTGGATAAATTTACGCTCTAAAGGCTTTTCTTTGGTTACAAATATTTTATAAGAATTTTAGGCTTGCTTGTTAAATAAATAGCTTTATTGTTGTCTGTATAATAAGCATGTTTTGAAAGGCTTTATTTATGAAAATTTTAGCATTTTTTTTAGTTTGTATATCAGTATCAACATCAGCAATGGCCTATACTTCTGAGCCAGCTTTTTGTAACCGTGATTATATTAAAAATTCAGAAATTGATTTCATTGAAGATGGGTTAAAGAGAGCACATGTTTATCAGTTGGGTTCATTAACTTTAGCAGGGCTTGCAGTTGGGAAATCAGATACAGCTGC